>JARGNS010000039.1 GCA_029213105.1 Planctomycetota bacterium | reverse complement strand
TACGAGGCCGCGCTGCTCACCCGCGACCGACGCTTCGCCTTGACCGTGCTGGTCGAGTCGCATCGTGCCGACAAGACCCTGCAGACCCTGATCGATCGCTTCGCGGCGACGGACGATCTGGAAGACGCCGCGCGCAAGGTGTGGATCGATCTCCTGCGCGAGACCGGGCAGGTCGACGAGGCCCTGCGGCTCTTCCGCGAGGGCGCCGAAGGGCAGTTCTCCGAGGAGATGATCGCCGCCGAGCCCGCCACGATCGAGTGGCGCGAGGGCTTGAGCCGCCATCACCTCGAGCGCGGCGCACGCGCGGACGCCGTGGCCGTCTGGGCGTCCTACCTCCAGGACGAGAAGCTCACGAAGTACCTGCTCTCCGCGGCCTCCGCCCTCCAGGGCATCGGGCTCGACGACGAGGCCGAGCGCTTCGCCGAGGCCGCGCGGACCCGCGGGCAGTCCACGCCTGCGGCGCTGCTGTTCCTGTTCGGGCTCCACAAGAGCCGCGGTCGGATGGATCTGGCCGAAAAGGAACTCACGCGACTCGACGAGTTCGCGGCCGTGGACTCGCCCGCGCGCAGCCAGCTCGCCGAGGCGTACGAGCAGCTCGGCAAGAAGAAGCGCGCCGTCGAGATCCTCTCGGCGCTGAGCGCGGCCCGGGCCGGCTCGGGGGGCGAGGACCTCGAGATGCACCTCGCTTGGCTCCTCTCCGAGGTCGGCGAGGAAGACGAGGCCATGCAGCGCTGGCACGGCCTGTGGAAGCGCATCAACTCGATCCCGCGGCGCCGCTACGTCGAGGATCGCCTCATGACCGTGGCGTCGCGCCTCGGCAAGCTGGCCGACATCGCGATCGAGCTCGAGGAGAAACTCGCGGCCGGCACCGCCGATGCGCGCGACAGCGGCCTGCTCGTGCGGCTCTATACCAAGGCCGGCGATCCCGTCTCCGCGACGGAGATCATCGAGGAGTACATGAAGGCCGTCGGCGCGGCGCCCGTGAAGATGCTCGTCGAGAAGAGCCGCGTGTTCCTCGCGTGCAACGACTACCACAACTACGAGAAGACGATCCGCGAGCTCATCCGCGTGGACGCCGAGGGCGAGGGGGACTACCTGCGCCAGTTGGCGATGAGCCAACTCGAGCGCGGCAAGCCCGACGAGGCCCGCGCCGTCCTCGAGCAGCTCAAGGCCAAGGAAGATGGCTCCGACAGCGCCGAGTTCGAGGCCGGCGTGCTGGCCCTGGCCGGCTTGCGCGCGGACGCCGTGAAGGCCTACCGCCGCGGCATCGCGCGCTACCCCGATCGCATCGAGAGCTTCCTCCTGATGGCCAACCAGATGGCCCAGGTCGGCCAGGCCGATCGCGCGGTCGGAAACTTCCAGCACTTCGTGGATAATGCCCGCATGGTTTACCTCTTCACCATCGCCGTCGACGGCATGCTCAACCTCGATGCCCCCGCGCCCGTGCTGCGCTGGGCGCGGCGTCAGGCCCTCGGCCGCCTCGCCGGTCGCCACGACAAGATGTACCTCTACCAGCTCATCGCCGACCTGAGCGAGGAGCTGGGCGACAAGGAGATGCAGCTGCGGGCGCTGGAGAGCGCGCTGCCGATCATCGGCGAGCGTCGTTCCTCCCTGCTGCGCGAGCTGATGGATCTCTCGAAGGGCCCGCGCGGCGATCGCACGCGGCACCTCGGATACGGCCGTCGGCTGATCGGCCTCGGGGAGATCGCGCCGCCCGGCGTGTACCTCGATCTCGGGCAGGCCTTCCTCCAGAACGGCGAGGTCTCCAACGCGGCCAAGACGTTCGCGCTGGCGACGGACCTGCCGGACTGGGGCTCCTTCCAGGCCCAGGTGGCCACCGCGTTCGAGACGGCGGGCTACCGCGAGGAGTCCTTGCGCACCTACCAGCGGCTGCTCGTGAGCTCGCCGGGGGATGCGGCCCTCCTGCTGAAGGTGGGGGAGTTGCAGGAGCAGGTCGGGCGCGATGATCTCGCGGCGGGCCTCTACACGCAGGCCATCGATCTGATGATCGCGCGGCGCCCGCTCTCCACCGTCATCAAGGAGAAGAAGAAGGACAGCCGTCCCTGGTACTGGTACGGCGAGCGCAACGTCGACGACTACGACCAGTTCTACGCACGCACGCTGACCGGGCTGCTCACGACCCTCGGCGCCGAAGGCGAGGCGAGTGCGTACCTCGACGCCCAGCGAGCCAAGCTGGACGCGGCGCATGCGGCGCGCCGCACGCTGCTCGCCGAGGCTCCGGCCGCGGAGCCGCAGCCGGAGGACGACGACGACAAGCAGGCCGTGCTGCGTGCCTGGCCGCGTCTGCAGAGCCAGGCGACGTTGGTGCGTCGCGCCGCGATCGCCTTCGGTCGTGCCGAGGTCGCCGAAGAAGTCGACCTCGCCCTGCTCGCGGCCTTCCCGAAGGACAAGGACCTGCTCAAGACCCTCGTGCAGGATCGCCTCGGCTGGGGCCTCGTGGCCTCGGCCCGGCGCCTGATCGATGGCAGCGGCCGTGACGAGGAGGAGCGTCGCAAGCTCGGGTTCCTCGTCGGGCAGGCCGGCGAGTCCTCGACCGGGCTTGTCTCGTTGCTCGAGGCCAATCGGCTCTTCCTGCCGCTGCTCGTGGAAGGTGACGACGCGGCCGCGCGTGCCCTGCTGCGCCGGCTCGACTTCTCCCGGCTGAGCAAGGATGACCAGGAGCTCATGCTGGTGCTGCAGTCCGCGGCCCTCCAGATGCAGGACGGGCGGCTGGCCCTCTCCCTGGGGCGGCACTGGATCAAGGTGCTGATGAAGCGCGACAAGGCGCCCGACGCGCCGTATCGCTTCCGTCCCGTGCTGCAGAAGATCCAGGGGCTGCTGAGCGCGGAGCAGTACCGCAGCCTCTGCGAGTACGTCGTCTCGATGATCCTCGAGGATCCGAAGTCGGCCGGCAACTGGCTGCAGCTCATCCCGGACCTGCAGCGCGGCTTCGAGAAGCCCCTGCTCGACGAGGAGCAGCGCAAGAGCCTGCTGGAGAAGCTCGACGGCAACCGCTGGTATTGGCTCGGGAGCTTCTTCGCTCTCGTCAAGGCCGACGAGCGGGCGGGCGTCCTGCGCTCGATCCTCCCGAAGGTGCCCGCCACGCGGCGCATGCAGTTCATCCTGACGCTGGTGGAGCAGATCGAGGACGACATCGACGGCGACTTCGCCGACCTGATCGTGCAGTCCTTCGCCGCGGCGTTGGAGGACCTCGATCGCGGCGACCAGTTCGCCTACTACCAGTTCCTGAACGTCGCCCGCGGTGCGTCGAACCCGGCGCTGCGCATGCGCCTGACCGCCGTGCCCATCGAGAAGAAGAACCAGAACGTGCTCGTGCGCGCGGCCTACGCCGTGATGCTGAAGAAGACGGGCAAGGAGGACGAGGCCCTGGCCTTGGCGCTCGAGACGCTCGACGATCTGTTCGGCGCGAAGAAGCACTACACGGTCAACCAGGCGCGCAACCTGCTGCTCGACGAGTTCCTGCCCAAGCACCTGCCGGCCTTCGTGGCGGCCGTGGACAAGCGCGCCGAGAGCGGCGGTAGCGTCGACCTGACGAACTTCCGTATCGACCTGGTGCGCCGCAAGAACGACTCCCTCGCCCTGCTCGAGGCCTACCGCAAGGCCGTCGTGGATCATCCCGACAACGAGCCGTTCAAGGACCGGCTCTACAACCAGCTCAACGCCCAGGGGCATGTCGCCGAGGCCATCGCGCTCCTGCAGGCCCGGATCGAAGCCAAGCCCGACAACGTCAACCTGCGCAACCGGCTCGTCTACCAGTGGCGGCGCCTGGGCAACCCGGAGCAGGTGCTCGCCGTGAAGGCCGAGATCCGCAAGCGCCAGGAGGCCAAGGGCGAGAAGGCCCGCCCGAAGGCCAAGACGTGGGTCTCGATCCATGACGTGCAGAAGGCGGTCGAGGCCGACGAGCTCGAGAAGGCCCAGCACACGTTGCGGCGCTTCTGGCGTCGGTTCCAGACCGGTACGCCGCGCGGCGCGCGCGGCTTCTTCATGATGCCGGTCATGAGTGCCCGCGGTCAGGTCTGGCCCGTGAAGTCGACGGCCAAGCCGGACCCCAAGCGCAAGCGCGGTGGTCTCGACGCGTGGATCGACAAGCCCGAGAAGCCGGCGCAGTCCAAGGATGCCTACGACGTGCTCGCCACGATGCCCTTCGGCCGTGCCGAGATGGAGCGCCAGCTACGTAGGTGGGACGGGCCGCAGCTCTCCAGCGGTGGGCCCGTCCTGGACGGGGTCGCCGCTGGCCTGGCCGCGACCGAGGGCGCGGGCCCTGCCGTGGCGCGGCTGCTGGCCGAAGCCCAGGCCGGTCGCGCGGGCAAGCGCGAGTACGGCTTGCTGCTGACGCTCTTCGAGAGCGCGCCCGATGACGTCGTGCGCGACGCGGCGCCCTTGCTGCGCGACCTCGAGCGCACCCTGACGCCCACGGACGCCGGCCAGCTGCGCCGGCTCGCGCGCGTCTGGGCCCGTCTCGGGGACGCGGCGCGCGCCGGGCGCATCTACCGCTGGTGCGGCACCCGCGCAAGTGCGGGCGGGCGATTCTTCTGGGGCCGTCGCGGCGATCAGCCGATCCCCGCGCAGGAGCTGCTCGAGGAAGTCGGGCGCGTGCTCGACGGCGCCGAGCGCCTCAAGACGGTCGAGGCCATCCTCGCCATGAGCGATCCCGGGCATGACACGCGCTTCGGGCCCACCACGCGCGACGGCTACGAGGCGCTCGTGCTCCAGACCTGGCTCGACCTGCTCGGCCCGCAGGAGGCCCTGGTGCGCTGCCGGGCCATCTGCGATCGCATGGCGGCCGGGAGCGAGCTGCCCCAGCGTCGCACCGCACTCCTCGCCGCGGGCCTGCTCGTCGGCGCTGGCGAGACGACCAAGGCGGTCGGGGCGCTCGAGTCGGGCCTCTGCAAGATCGTGCCGCCGGCGGGCACCCCGGCCCACCACCACTTCTGGTTCAACCAGCCGGGTCGCATGACCCACGACGACATCCGCCGCCTGTTCCCGGTCGATGCGCCGGACACCGAGGAGCACCGGGCGTGGCTCGTGGCCGTGGCCGAGGCGCTGCCGACCTGGGTCCGGGACGAGCGCGTGGCGGAGACGAACCTCGTGGAGCCGCTGGCCATCCTGATGGTGCGCCTGCACGCCGTCGGGGAGACCGAGCGCGCGTTGGCCCTGCTCGGCACGCTCGAGTCATGGACGCGCGACCGCGCCTACCACCTGCTGTGGGTCGCCGATGTCGCGCGCGTGCTTGGGGACGACGCCCACGCGGCGGCGGTCGAGCGCCGCCTCTTCGACGAGAACCGCCTGAGCCTGGCGCGTACGCCGGATGTGCTCCTGCGCGTGCGCGACCGCGAGGGAGCGGATGCCGCGCTGGCGCTGGGCGAGGCCAAGGCCGAGTGGACCCGCTACCCCGCGCTGCTCGAGACGCTCGGCACGATCGCCGAGGACGCGGGCATGGACGACGAAGCCCTGCTGTGGCGCGCCGCCGCGCAGCGCAGCGAGCAGGCCGCCAAGGAACTCAAGGCCCTGGACGAGCGCGGAGGCTAGCCCGGTTGGGCTAGAGCCCGCGTAGGGCGGCGGCGAGTTCCTCGGGGAGCTGCGTCGAGCGCCCGGTGGCTTTGTCGACCGCGACGTGCACGGTCTGCAGTACGGCGGCCTCGTCCCCGGCCGGGTTCACGAACCGGTAGGTGAGCGTGAAGGAGCGTGACTTGACCGCGGCCACGAGGACCTCGATGCGCAGGTCGTCGCCCAGGCGCAGCATGGCGCGGTAGTCGGACTCGGCGTGCACGATCGGGTAGAGGACCGGGCATGTGGCCAGGTCGGCCGGGAAGGACTGCCCGATCGCGTCGAGCAGGTCCTCGTACGCCAGGTGCGCGAGCTGGAAGTAGCGCGCGAAGAACACCACGCCCGCACCATCGGTGTGCTGCAGGCGGATCTTCGTCTCGAAGACGTGCATCAGGCCGGGACGACGATCTCGACGATCTCGATCTCGAACACGAGATCCTTGCCCGAGAGCGGGTGGTTGCCGTCGAGCACGGCTTCGTCGTCTTCGAACGCCGTCAGGACGACCTGGACGGCACCCTCGGGCGTCTCGAGCTGGAGCATCGTGCCGAGGTCGGAGCCTTCGGGCAGCTGCTCGCGCTTGACGCGCACCATCATCTCCTCGTGGCGCTCGCCGTAGCCACGGTCCGGCGCGATGTCGACGGTCTTCTTGTCGCCGACCTCCATGCCGATCACCGCCTCGCTGACGCCCGGGATCAGCTCGCTGCTGCCCGCCGTGAACTCGAGGGGGTCGCCGCGCTCGTAGGAGGAGTCGAACTGGTCGCCTTCCTTGAGGGTGCCCTTGTAGTGGATGCGGATACGGTCGCCGTTCTTGATGCTCATGGGCGGTGAGTATAGGCCCGCTGCGCCCTGCTGGCCCCCAGGAGCCACCCTGCCCCGCGTGGATCGTTTTGGGACGCTTTGTGGCGCGTTCGGATCCGGGTCGGTTGTGGGGCAGGGCGGGTCTGCGATACTTCCGTCCCGCCCCCGTCCCCGGGGGCCGTGCGGATGGAGTTGGATGATGCAGCGCTTGGCCCTGACCTACCTCGTCGCGGTGACCCTGCTTGCCATGGGGGGGCTGGCCGCATCGGCCGGTGAGACGGGGGCCCTGCCGCCCGACCGGATCACGCAGCAGCAGATCGCCAGCGGAGCGATCGCCCAGACCGAGATCCGCCGTCAGGGCCTCATCATCTTCTCGACGCCCTTCAACCGTCACGACGGCTACGGGGACGACGAGCGTCCGACGATGGGGGGCAACGGGACCTTCCTGCGGATCAACGGGCCCAGTCCTGCCTCGAGTGCCCCAGCGTCGTCCGTGCGGGCACGATGCCGCCCGTGCTCGGCATCGGTGGTGTCGGCGGCTCGAATGCCAACGCGATCGTGAAGCCGACCCTGCTGGGCTCGGTCGACATCGGCGGCGGCACCAACCAGTTCGATGGTCGCTTCGCCAATCCGCCCTTCCTGTTCGGCTCCGGTGGCGTCGAGTTGGTGGGGCTGGAGATGACGCGCGACCTGCAGCGCCTCAAGCAGCAGGCCATCGCCACGCCCGGCACGCCCGTCGAGCTCGTGTCCAAGGGCGTCCACTTCGGCTCCCTGGTGGCGAACGCCGCGGGCGAGGTCGACACGACGAACGTCACGGGCGTGAAGCCCGACCTGGTCGTGCGGCCCTTCGGCCGCAAAGGGCAGTTCGCCACGGTGCGGGCCTTCGACGTGGATGCCATGGGGTTCCACTTCGGCATGCAGCCGTCCGAGCTCGTCGGCGATGGCGTGGATGCGGATCAGGATGGCGTGGCCGATGAGATCAAGCGTGGGGATCTCTCCTCGCTGCACGTGTTCGCGACCACGCTCGATCGTCCGATCCAGGACCGTCGCGGTCGCGCGGCCACGCAGGGCTACCGTCGGTTCCACAGCCTGGGGTGTGTCGAATGCCACCGCCCCACGCTCGAGACCGAGGCGCGCCGTCTGCCCCTGCGCCTCCCCGAGGTCGAGACCGACCCCAGGGCCAACATCTACTACGGCATCGATCTCGCCGCCCCGGCGCCGGGCTTCGATCGCAACCGGGCCGGGGGCGTGAGCGTGCCGCTCTTCAGCGACCTGCGCCGCCACGACATGGGGGCGGGCCTGGGCGAGAACTTCCACGCGGCAAGCGCGGAGGAGAACCGTCTGTTCATCACGGCACGCCTCTGGGGTGTGGCCGACACGGCGCCGTACCTGCACGATGGCCGCGCCACGACCCTGACCGACGCGATCCTCGCCCACGGCGGCGAGGCGCAGGTGGTGCGCGATCGCTTCGCCGCACTCTCCGAAGCCCAGCAGGATGAGGTCCTCGCCTTCCTGCGCACCCTGCGTACGCCGAGCTCGCCGGCCAAGGCCCTGCTGGCCTACATGGCGCAGCACGACGAGGCCGGGTCCCACGCGGACGGTCACGGCAAGACGTCGGGCAAGAGCGGCAAGAAGTCCGGCAAGAGCGGGAAGTCGTCCGGCAAGAGCCGCAAGCCGCGCCGACGCTCGAAGCGCGTCGCGCACCAGAAGCCGGGCACCTGGTGGCCCAAGCTGCTCGAGCGCCTGGCGCGGGGGCGCTAGTCCCCGCCACGCCCCGCCCTGCGTGCCGCCTTGCCGGTCGCGGGCCACGGGTCGTCCGGCTGCAGGAGCTGCGCACGCTCCGGTGCGCGGCTACAGCCGCCGCAGCTGCGCCGCGGCGAGGGCGTCACGCGCCATGGCCGTCAGTCGCAGCAGGTCGGGCTTCAGCTGCCCCGCGGGGCGTGCGGGAAGCTGGTAGTAGATGTCCGGCGTCTTGAAGCCCGCGAGCTCGGCGCGCAGGCCTGCGTCCAGCGTCGGGGCGCTGAGTCCCTCGCCGGCCACGAAGGCCACGGGGCGTTGGCCGAACTCCACATCGGGCACGGGGACCACGACGGCCTCGGTGACGCCGGCGAGTCCCAGCAGGGCGTCCTCGATCTCCTCGGGCTGCACGTTCTCGCCGCCCGAGATGAACACGCGATCGGCGCGGCCGTGCACGTGCAGCACGCCACCCTGCAGCGTGCCCAGGTCGCCGCTGGGCCAGGCGCCGCTCGCGTCCAGGGCGGTCTCCAGGCCCGTCCTGCCCAGGTAGCCGTCCAGCAGCGTGGGGGCGCGCACCGCGATCCGGCCGGAGCCATCGACGAGCACCTCGCGCCCCGGCAGGGCCGGCCCGACCGCATCGTCCCGGCGCACGATGGCGGGATCGCGCGAGGCGGCAACGAACGCACCGGTCTCGGTGGCGCCGTAGCCCATGGCCAGCGGGATGCCCGCGTCGAGCGCCGCCCCGCGCAGCGACTCCGGGGTCGGGCCCCCGCCCATCAGGACGGTGCGGCACGCACGCAGGTGCGCGACGGCCTCGACATCTTCGAGCAGGCGCGCCAGCTGGGTGGCCACCAGCGAGACCTGCGTGGGGCGGAACGTCGCGAGGGCCTCCGCCAGCTTCATGGCCGGGGGCGGTGTGCAGAGCACCGCGCCGGAGACCAGGGCCCGGAAGACCAGCGAGAGCCCGCCCACATGCCACGCCGGCAGCGAGAGCAGCAGACGGTCCTCCGCACCCAGCTCGAGGAACGCGGCAGCCGCCCGCGCGCTCTCGATGTGCTTCTCGAGCCGGTGGTAGACGAGCTTGGGCGCGGCGCGCGAGCCGGATGTCACGAGCAAGGTGCCCGTGGGCAGGTTGATGGTGTTCGTACCAGCGAGCGGGATGCCGCCGAACGCGCCCGACGACTCGTAGGTCAGGAGCATGCGTGCGCCGGAGCGCGCCAGCAGGCCGTCGACCGACGACGTCGTCTCGCGGGCGCTGATCAGATGCGTGCACAGCCCCATGGACCAGGCGGTGAGGGGTGCGGCGATCTCGATGGCGCCATGGCGTCCGCGCAGGGCCACGACATCGCCGGGAGCCAACGCCACGGGCAGCGCGGCGGCGCGAGTACGGGCCGCGTCCATGGCGGCCAGCATGGCGGTGCCCGAGACCGTGCCATCGGCGCGTGCGAGAAAGGGCCTCGAGCCACGGTCCTGCAAGGCGGCGAGCAGGGGTGCGGCCGCGGGATCCATCACCCGGCCCTCACGAAGCGCAGCTTGGCGCGGACCCGCTCGGACAGGGAGCCCTGCCAGTCGCAGGTGCGCACGACGCCGAAGCTCGCGTCGTACGGGGGGGAGACCGTGTCCAGGCGCAGCCAGCCCTCGGTGCCGAGGCCCGCTGCGGCCGTGCGCCCCGGAAGGGCGGCTGCGATCTGGACCTGGGCCCACAGCCCGAGTCCGGACTCCAGCGCGGAGCTCACGACGACGGCCGAACCCGCGCGCTCGGCTTCCTGCGCCAGGAAGCACAGGCGACCCCAATGGCCGATGCGCGAGGGCTTCAGGCACCAGGCGCTCACGTACGGCGCCCGGCCGATGTCGCGCAGGGAGGGGATGTGCAGCGTCTCGTCCAAGCCGATCGAAAGCCCCGTGCGGGTATGCAGCTCCACGAGTTCGCCGGGGTTCGCCAGCGGTTCCTCGAGGAACTCGATGCGCTCCGGCGGCAGCCCTTCGAAGCGCTGGATCGCGTCTTCGAGGGACAGGGCCCGGTTCGCGTCGATGCGCAGGGTCGTCTGGTCGGGCAGCCCGGCGAGCAGGATCTTGAAGACGTCGCGATCCTCGCCGAGGGACTGGCGACCTGCCTTCACCTTCACGCAGGAGTAGGCGTCGAGCTCGCCGGAGGCGACGGCCTCGGCGGCCGCGACGGGGGAGCCCACGAAGAGGGCGTTGACCGCCACGCGGTCTCGCGGAGCCTTGGCCAGGATGGCGGCCGGGGTCGTGTCGGCCTGGTCCGCGAACACGGCCGCGGCCGCGCTCTGCAACCCGAATACGGCGCTGGGGCAGCCGTCCGGTGCGCAGGCCGCGACACGGTTGGCGATGTTCTGGGCGAGGGCATCGAAGGTGGCGAAGTCTCCACCCTGCAGGCCCGGCCCGACGGCGCGCAGGACCTTGTCGACGTCCGCGAGACTCTCGGTGTGCAGACCGGGCAGTGGAGCGATCTCGCCGTGACCCTGCAGGCCCTCGGTCGTCGTGAGGCGCACGAAGCGCCCGGCCCGTTCCTCGATGGCGAGGGTGCCGACCCGAAACCGGCGGGTCAGGGGGAGACGGAAGTTCGCGAACTCGACGCGTTCGATCTTCAAAGGACCCACCCGATACAGAAGGCGATCCCAAATCCCACCAGCAGGCGCCCTGAGCCGGCCAGTGCCGTGGAGAGTCTACGCCCCGGCTGCCACTGCGCTACCTCGCGCATGGGCCCGACGCCGAGCAGGCAGGCCGCACTGGCGAACAGGACCCCAGCAGGCGCGTCGAACTGGGCCCAGAGGACGACCGGGACGGCCGCCGCGGCGAGGATGCTGCCGAGGAACTCGATCTTGGCGAAGCGTACGCCGAAGCGCACGGCCAGGGTGTGCTTGCCGGCGACGCGGTCTCCCTCGACATCCCGCAGGTTGTTGACCGTCAGCAAGGCGACCCCCAGGAGGCCCGGGGCGAGACCGGCGACGAGCGCCTGCGGACTCCATGCGAGGGCCTGCACGAAGTGCGTGCCGGCCGTGGCGACGGGGCCGAAGAAGATCAGGACGAGCACATCCCCCAGGCCCATGTACCCGAGGGGGCGCGGGCCGCCCGTGTAGAGCACGCCGAACAGGATCGACAGCAGGCCGATCACGACGATGGGCCATCCCGCGCGCCACACCAGGTAGGCGCCGACCACGGCGGCCAGGGCGAACGTCAGGATGAACGCGCGCTTCATGACCGCCGCGGGCACCAGCCCCGCCTGCACCACGCGCTGCGGCCCGAGGCGCTCCTCGGTGTCCGTGCCCTTCACGCCATCGAAGTAGTCGTTGGCGAAGTTGGTCGCCACCTGGATGAGCAGCGCGCCGACGAGGGCCGCTGCCGCAGGGAGGGCCGCGAAGTGACCGTCGCGCCAGGCGATGGCGATGCCCATGGCAACCGGCGTGAGGGCGGCCGGCAGCGTCTTGGGGCGTGCGGCTTGGATCCAGATCCGGGCGGCGGCCACGTAGGTGCTACGGACGCTTGGGGAACTGATCGAAGTTGGGCTTGCGCTTCTGCTGGTAGGCGTTGCGGCCTTCCTGGCCCTCTTCGGTCATGTAGTAGAGCAGCGTCGCGTTGCCGGCGAGTTCCTGCAGGCCGGCCTGGCCGTCGCAGTCCGCGTTCAGGGCCGACTTGAGGCAGCGCAGGGCCAGCGGCGAGTGCACCAGCATCTCGCGGCACCACTTGACCGTCTCGGCCTCGAGCTGCTCGTAGGGCACGACCGTGTTGACCATGCCCATCTCGAGCGCTTCCTGCGCGTCGTACTGACGGCAGAGGAACCAGATCTCGCGGGCCTTCTTCTGGCCGACCATGCGGGCGAGGAAGCTCGAACCGTAGCCGCCGTCGAAGGAGCCGACCTTCGGGCCGGTCTGACCGAAGCGCGCGTTGTCGGCCGCGATCGTCAGGTCGCACACGACGTGCAGCACGTGCCCGCCGCCGATCGCGTAGCCAGCCACCATCGCCACGACGGGCTTCGGGCAGCGACGGATCTCGCGCTGCAGGTCGAGCACGTTGAGGCGGTGGATGCCCTGGTCGTCCCGGTAGCCCGCGTCGCCGCGGATGCGCTGGTCGCCGCCGGAGCAGAAGGCGTCCTTGCCCTCGCCGGTGAAGACGATCACGCCGATCTCCGGGTTGTCGCGCGCGTCGTCGAGCGCCTTGCGCATCTCCATGACCGTCGTCGGGCGGAACGCGTTGCGCACCTCCGGACGGCAGATCGTGATCTTGGCGATGCCCTCGAAGCGCTCGTAGCGGATGTCTTCGAAGTCGAGGACCTTCTCCCAAGGGAAGGTGATCTGCTCAGGGGCGGTCGAGCCAGCGTCGGACGGCGTCGTGGAAGTCATCGGGTCTCTCCAACTGGGGGGCGTGGCCCGCGTCGGCCACGGTCATGGCCTCGAAGGCCGGGTTCGCTTCGGCGAGTGCGCGGTTGGAGGCCACGTACTTCGCGTCGAGCGCGCCAGCCATGAGTAGAGCCGGGACCGGGCAGGTGGCCAACCGCTGACGGAGAGGGGGTTGGCGCCCGGGAGAGAAGGCCTCCAGCGCCGCGGCGAGGGCGTCGGGATGGCCCCGGAGGCGCCGCGCGAGCATGGCCGGGTAGGCCGCCGAGGCGCGCAGGGTGTCGAAGAGGGGCATGCCGTACCACGTCTCGAGCCAGAGCTCGAAGGGCAGGGCGCGCAGCGCGGCCGCGCGGACCCGATCGAGCTCGCGGCGCGCGGCCCGCTCGCCCTCGTCCTCGAGGCCCGGGGAGGCGCTGACGATCACCGCCCGGCGGACGCGCTCCGGGGCGGCGGCGAGCAGGGCCAGGGCGAGGCGCCCGCCCATGGAGTAGCCGACCAGATCGAAGGGCTCGGGGGGGGCGTGGGCCAGGAGGAACGCGACGACCCCGAGCAGGGCGTCGTCGTCGTCCTCGGGTACGGGGGCCGGCTCGGCGCCGTGGCCGGGAAGCGTGGGGGCGAGGTAGACGCGCTCGGTACCGAGGGCCGCGCGCAGGGGATGCCAGTCGGCAGCGCTTCCGAGGAAGCCGTGGAGCAGGACAAGCGGCGGCGCGCTCATGCGTCCTTCGAGGTCGCCTGGATGGCCGCCTCGATCGCGGCCTCGATGCGGTCGTGGTGTGCCTTGTTGGCGGCGATGTCCGACTTCACCTCGAGGAGCGACGAGGCGCCCGACTCGACGGCAGCCTTGTAGGCCGCCTCGAAGCCGTCGCGCGCATCCACGTGGGCGTAGGGCAAGCCGAAGCTCGCGCACACGCCCTCGAAGGTGACCGTGTGCGGCGTCTCGACGTAGGGGCGCAGGACGTCTTCGTGTGCGGCGATCGGCAGGAACGAGAAGATGCCGCCACCGCCGTTGTTGATGACGACGATGGTGAGGGGCTGCTCGAGTGCGCCGACGTGGGCCAGTGCGTTGATGTCGTGCTGCAGGGCGAGATCGCCGATGAGCAGCGTCGCGGGCTGCTCGGCACCGCGCGCCACGCCGGCGGCGGTCGACACGATGCCGTCGATGCCGCTGGCACCGCGGTTCGCGATGATCTTGGGTCCCGCGGGGTCCTTGCGGCCGACGGTCTGCA
>JARGNS010000038.1 GCA_029213105.1 Planctomycetota bacterium | reverse complement strand
CCCCCCCCCCCCCCCCCCCCCCCCCCCCCCCCCCCCCCCCCCCCCCCCCCCGGACTGTGCGGTCGTCAAAGGCGAGCACGAGTGAGCGCAGCGAGGGAGTTGGTCGTCGGTTCGAATCCGATCGGGCACTCCATTACTCCTGCGCGAATCCGCCCCAACCCTCGTCCCTGCTCGGCAACGCCTGCTCGGGCACGCGGCGCTCAGGGCTCGACGCGGAACGTGGCGCGCTGCTGCTGGCGTCCGTACGCGCCGGTGATGTCCATCATCGGACCGGGCGGGCCCTTGCCGTGCTCCGCCAGCCAGGCCTGGCCGCGGTCGCAGTAGTCGCCGACCTCCTCGTCGCTCCTCTCGCGGGCGACGAACTCCTCGCGGCGCACGGGCAGCAGGCGGCAGAGCGGCTCGCCGCGCGGGATGACGATGCGTTCGTGGCGACGGTCCAACTCCAGCACGCAATGCCACGCGTAGGACGCGGGGTACGCGTCCGTCTCGACCAGCGCCGACAACACCTTGAAGGGCCGCGACGCATGGGGGATGTCGGTGAAGAGGATCATCTCGCCCGGGTCCGTCGCGAGATACAGGAACGTGGACACCTTGACCTGATCACGCAGCAGCGGCCAGACCTCCGGCGAGATCACGTGCGGGATGGTCTGGTCCTCATCCCAGAACCATGCGGCCTCCTGCTCCTGGGGCGGTGCGGGCTCGGCGTCCTCGGGTGCGTCGTCGGGGAGCCAGACCCAGTCGGCCGTGAGTGTGTCCGAGTTCGTGAGACGCCAGCCGCCGTCGTCCTCGCGCTCGAACTCCAGGTCGACACTCAGCAGGACGTCGAAGCCGTAGGCGTTGGACGCGCGCACGGGCGGGCACTGCTCGGGCCAGCCGCGGCCGCTACCGCGGCGGACGTAGGCGTCGCGTGCGGGGGTGGGGGCCAGGACGTCTTCGCAGAACCGGCGGAAGTGGATCATGACGTACCTCGGGGGACCTTCGTCGGAGCGCGCCGAGGATACCGCGCCGCGATCGGCTCCCGTGGTGTCGTCGCGCTGGGCTCAGGCGCCGAACTGGCCCAGGTGGTGGTCCACGTGCTTCCACATGAGCAGATCCCAGTCGGCGGGCGTCATGCGGCCGAAGAAGGGGTGCAGCTCGCGCGTGATGGCTTCGGCGCCGCCTGCGGCGAAGTCGCGCACGAGTGTCGTGAGCCGCGTCTGCTCGGTCGCGAAGTCGCGCTCGTCACGGACGATGAAGGCCGGCGCGGTGGGGAGCCCCTGCTTGAAGGGCTTGGGGCCGAGCGCGACCTTCTTGGCGAAGCCGCCCAGGATGCGACCCAGGAACATGCGCTTCATCGTCTTCTGGCCCGAGGCGAGTTCGAACCCGACGCAGCAGTGCGCGAGCATCTGCGCCGGCCCCATGGTGCCGAACTGCGGCTTCGTGTCGGCGCTGAGGGCTTGGATGCGCGCGAGGACTGCCTCGTTCTCGGCGGTGTCGAGCAGGGACTTCACGGCTGGGCTCCAGGTAGGGCGGCGCAGTGTAGCGACACCCCGGGGCCCTGCCGCGGGCGTAGACTGGCTGCATGGCCGATGCCGATGACCATCCCGTGGAGCGCTGGGGCAAGCGCCTCATCGGCCTCGTGCTGGGACTCGTCCTCGGCTTGCTCGGGGGCTTGGTGCTGGCGCTCGCCACGAGCAGCTTCGGCGACGGCTTGCTGGCATTCGTCGTGCGCGGGGGACTTGCGGGCGCCCTCTTCGGGTTCTTCTTCCCGGCGCCACTGCTCTTCCTCGGCAGTCTGCTGCTGGGGATCTTCAGCGATCTGTCCTGACCGGGTCCTCGCGCAGCCCAGGAAACGGGCACTTCGGAGTCAAGGGGCCCTACGGCCCCAGGCGGGGGGCCCAGGTCGGAGCGGAGCCCGTGCCGCGGGTGGTTGGCTGGGGTAGACTCCGGATTGCGACCTGGAGTGCCCCATGAAGTATGCCCTGCCGTTTCTCGCTGCTGCCCTCGTGGGCCTGCTCTGGATCCCCGCCGCCGACGCGGGCTGATGCGGTGGCGGAAGCCGGGCCGCTGGAAGCGGCCGCTCTCCCGACAGCATGCAGGACATCAACATCCAGTGGCGCACGGCCGAGACGATCAGCAAGGTCGCCAAGGCCGTGGTCTCGGGCGACGAAGCCTCCGAGGAGACCGAGACGGTCTCGCGTGAGCCCGTCCTCAAGTGGACCGACAAGCCGTTGCTCGTCTTCATCTGTGATGAGGCCAGTGGCTGCGAGGCATTCGACAAGATCGAAGAGCTCGTGCTCAAGGACGAGAAGATCGCCCTGGGCATGAAGGCGTTCCGCACCGTCAAGATGCACCCGGAGCACGCCGCAGCCGACCCGCTCCTCAAGGACCAGGGCAAGGGCGTGCCGCGCATGGTCTTCGTCAACCCGGCGAAGATGAACTTCCACGTGCTCGAGCCCAAGAAGGTCAAGCCCAGCGCGCTGTACAGCATGATGAAGCGCACCGCCAAGGGCTACTGGAAGGAGTCCCTCGACAAGGTCGTCAAGGGTCACCTCAAGCTCCTCGTCCAGCAGGACAAGCTCGCGAACCAGCTCAAGACGCTCGAGGCCAAGAAGGCCCGCGTCGAAGAGAAGGACGACGAGAAGAAGCTCGGCTCGATCGCCAAGGAGATCGCCCAGGTCGAAGAGGACCGCAAGGCCCTGCGCGCCAAGAAGGCCGAACTCTGGAAGCTGACGCCGAAGAAGACCGCCTAGGCGGCACACTTCCGGGCACGCGTCCGACGCCGTCTCCTGTCCATCGGCGTGGCGTACTCCCTGTCCTGACTGCTGCGGCCCCACCTCCTTGAGTGCATCGGGGCGCGCGGGCAGAATGGCCGGCCATGGGAGAAGACGTGGATGCCAGAGCCGCTCGCGTGGCGCGCTTGCCGAGCATCCGTCGCGCTTTCACCACCATCCTCGTCCTCGGGGTCACGCTCCCGGCGGTCCTGATCTGGGGCGTGGGACGCATGACGGCCGGCGAGGCCGTAGGTGAGCTGTGGGAGCAGCTGTCCCACGAGCTCACGGGCCACGCCGTGCAGCGCACGCTGCGCTACGTCGAGACGGGCCGCTCCGCGCTGGGCTACAACCGCGGTCTGCTCGAGCAGGGCACGGTCGATCCACAGGATCGCAAGGGCTTGCTGCGCTACTTGCTGCGCGGGCTCCAGGCGAATCCGAACGTCAGTTGGTACACGTACGCCGGTCCCGATGGAGCGTACCTCTCGGCCTACCGCAAGCCGGGAGGCGGGACCGTCCTCACGTGGCGCGAGCAGGTCGAGGGTGGTGCGCGCTACCGAGACTTCGAGGTCCAGGACGACGGGTCTTGGAAGTCGCTGCCCGAGAAGGTGAAGGCATACGATCCGCGCACGCGCGGGTGGTACGAGCAGGCCGCGGCGAGTGAAGACCCTGTCTGGTCGAAGGTGTTCCTGTTCGCCTCGGGTCCGCCCGGGTTCATCCTCTCCCAGGCGCAGCGCCAGGACGATGGCGCGCTGGCCGCGGTGTGGGCCATCGAGTACGAGATGTCCTACGTCTCGACGTTCCTCGAGACCCTCGCCGTGGGCGAGAGCGGGCGTGCGTACCTGCTGACGAGGGAGGGCGACGTGGTCGGCCATCCGCTGTCGCATTGTTGCGTCGGCACCGTCGACGACTGGCTCGTCACGGAGACCGACGGCAAGAAGCGCATTGCCAGTGCGGTCGGCAACAAGGACACGTGGCTGGCCACGGCCTACGGCGTCCTGCAGGACCGGGGTGGCGGCGAGACGAACTTCGGCTTCGAGCTGGACGGCAAGCAGTACCTGGCGGCCGCGACGCCCTTCCCCGAATCCACGCAGCTGCCGTGGCAGATCCTGCTCGTGATTCCCGAGAAGGACATCCTCGGGAACGTGCAGAAGGGCGCGTTCTATTCGGCCCTGTGGGCCCTCCTCATCGCCCTGGGCGTGCTCGCCTTCGGGGTCTGGTACGCCAACCGGCGAATCTCCAAGCCGCTGGCCGCGATCGCCGGCGAGCTGGACCGCATGGCCCGACTCGACCTGGGGCAGGGGGCGGGGCTCGAGACCAGCAACCTGGAAGAGGTCCAGAACATGCTCTCCGCGCGTGACCGCATGCGCGGTGGACTCAAGTCGTTCACGAAGTACGTGCCGGCGAAGCTCGTCCGCGACCTGCTCGAGCAGGGCCTCGAGGCGCGACTGGGCGGCGAGTCCAAGCCGCTGACGATCATGTTCTCCGACGTGGTCGGGTTCACCGCGATCAGCGAGCAGCTCGGCGAGCCCCAGGCGCTCGTCGATGCACTCGGGGACTACCTCGAAGCCATGAGTGCCTCGATCGCGGAGTGCGGTGGCACCGTCGACAAGTACATCGGTGACGCCGTCATGGCGTTCTGGGGTGCGCCGGACCCGGTGCCCGACCATCCGCTGCAGGCCGTGCGCGCCGCGTGGCTCTGCCAGCGGCGGCTTGAAGCGCTGCGCACTTCGTGGCCGGAGGGGCACCCGGCGTTCTACACGCGCATCGGGGTGCACACGGGCGAGGTCGTGGTGGGCAACATCGGCTGGGAAGGCCGCATGAACTACACCGTGATGGGCGACACGGTGAACCTCGCCAGCCGGCTTGAGGCCCTCTGCCAGCGCTACGGGATCAACACCTCGCTCTCCGAGGACACCTACCGCGCCAGCGAGCACGAGTTCCTCGCGCGGCCCGTGGACTGTGTGGCCGTAAAGGGCAAGGAAGAGCCCGTCGTGGTGTACGAGCTCCTGGGCCCCCGCGCCGAGGTCGATGACGACACGCGCGCGTTTTGCGAGGCCACCACCGAGGGCTTCGCGCACTACCGAGCACGCGCCTTCGACGCGGCGGTCGAGGCCTACGAGCGCGCGCTGGCCAGCCGGCCGGGAGACGCCGCCGCCACGCAGCTGCTCGAGCGCTGCCAGGGCTACGTGGCGACGCCGCCCCCGGCGGACTGGGACGGCGTGCTCAAGCTGACGTCGAAGTAGGGTGCGCGCGCGCTGGGTACAGGTACCCGCTTCTGCGCATCACCCCGCACCCCAGGTGGGTTCGTGCGACCCTGGGCGTGGATCAAGGCGGCACGGCGCGTGCAGCCTGCGTGAGGGCCCGCGGCCCCAGGAGGAGTCCCGATGAAGCACCCCCAGCGCCGGTTCTTCCCCTGGTTCGTGGTCGTGGTGCTGCTCGCGGGCGTGCACGCGCTGCCCGCGACGGCGGAAGACGAGGAACGCCAGCGCGTCACGCAGGACGGGGTCGTGCGCGCCAACGGCGACATCGAACTCACGCACACCGTGCGCCTGCCCCTGCGCTCCTACAACACGCTCAAGCGCCAGGTGAAGAACACGCAGATGCTGCTGCGCCGTCTCGGCGTCCACGGCCAGGCCGACATCTACAAGGACGCGCGCGCCGAGTACGACGATGAGGCGCACAGCGTGCGCGTGACCGCCACCGTGGTGGGGGGCATGCGCAACGCCGGGACGCGCTGGTGGACGCCGGTCGCCAATCCCGAGAACCAGGAGGTCCTCGATCTCGAGGAGCGGCGCATCACCCTGTTGTCGGTCATCGAGCAGGACGGCCAAGCCGATCAGCTCGTGACCACGCGGCTGCGTTTTCCCGAGGGCACGCGCGGGCTGCGCTGGAACGCCAAGCGTGGGCGCGTGGAGTGCGAGCTCCCGGCCGTGCCGAGCGACCCGGCGGGTGCCGTCGATCTCGTCGCGGATGTCGAGGTGCGCGACGAGGTCATGAGCTGCCTCTACAAGCTGTACGGCCGTCCGCAGTTCCGTCAGCTGTGGATCGCGCGGGCGACGTTCCGCAATGGGGGCACGGCCACGGCGACGGACTTCCGCGTGCGCTACAGGATCGTGAACTACGCCGACTGGAGCCCCTGGCAGGTGTGCCCGCGGCTGCAGCCGGGGCAGACGGCCGTCGAGCCCTACTACCCGATCTTCGATCACAAGATCCGCGCCTTGACTGCCGAGACCCCGTCCGTGCTGGAGGTCGAGTGGTCGTATGCCGGCCCGGACGGCAAGCGCGTCAGTGCGAGCGATACGCATCGGATCACGCTGCTGGGCATGAACCACGTCATCTACTCGTCGATGCCGACGACCGACGTGGTCTTGTGGGACGAACTGTTCGACAACGCCCCCTTGTTGGCGGCCACGTTCATCTCGCACACCGACCCGATCGTGCAGCAGTTCGCCGGCATGGCGGCCAAGGTGTCGCGGGGCGCTGCCGCGGGTGTGGATGACGAGTCGGCCCTGCGCTACATCCACGCCATCTACGCACTGATGGTGCACAACCGGATCGCCTATCAGTGGCCGCCCGGCTTGTTCAAGCGCGGTGTCCGTCAGCACGTGAAGTACGGCCGCGACGTCCTTCGCAATCGTGCCGGGACCTGCATCGACCTGAGCGTGCTGTTCGCCAGCACGTGCGAGGCCGGAGGCCTGGCTTCGTACCTGGCCATCGTGCCGGGGCATGCGTTCCCGGTGGTGAAGCTGCCCAGTGGGAAGCTCCTGCCCATCGAGAGCACGGGCATCTCCATCCGCAAGGATGGCGGCGCGTTCACGTTCGCGGAGGCCCTCGAGGCGGGCGACGCGGTCCTGCGCAAGTTCATGGCCGCCGGGACGTACCTGCTCTGCGACGTGCATGCCCTGCGCGCGGCGGGCGTCCCGCCGCCGGAGCTTCCGGAGCTTCCGCCGGGCACGCTGCAGGCGTGGCGCATCGAGGCACCCGACGGCCTGCCGGCGACCCCCGCGACGCCGCCCGAGGACGGGAAGCTCCAGCGGACGCCGGACGGCGTGGCGGCGCTGCGCCTGCCGGCGCACTGGACGGTGGAGATGCAGCCGGGCGAATTCAAGGCGATCGACCCGGAGCACGGCGGCTTCACGCTGCTCAAGTGGTGGCCGCGGGTCGCGCCGTCGCTGGACGCCTTCGCCAAGGCCCTCAAGGCCAGCGCTCCGAAGGATGCGGGGGAGGGCTTCCGGTTCACGAAGGAGCAGCCGGGCGAGCTGGCCGGGCTGCCCTGCCACGTCCTGGGCGCCACGCGCGATATCGGTGGCGAGGAACATCGCGTGATGTTCGTGTTGCTCCAGACGAAGCACGCCGATCTGATGCTGCTCATGATGGCCGCGACCGAGTCCTTCCAGCAGCATGGCCAGGAACTCGGCGCGATCGTCGACAGCTTGCAGGTCGATCCCACGGCCAAGCCCGGCGCCGGTCTCGAGGCCCCCAACGACCTCTTCGGAACCAGCCCGAAGGCGAAGCCTCCGTCGCTTCCGCGCGAGCACAGGGACCCCAAGGGCCGTTTCCGGATCGCCGTGCCGGCGGGCTGGGAGTTCCTCCAGGTGGGGGATGCCGGGATCCGGATCCGCTCGGCCGATTCGCAGGGGGTGGCGGTGTTCCAGTTCGCCCCGTCGCGGTATCCGGATGCCGCGGCCTACGCGGCAGGCATCGCGCGCTCCTTGCAGGAGGGGGCGGCGGGTCGCAAGCGCACGACGGAGATTGGTCGACGCAGCAAGGGCATCGTGCCTGGGACGAGCACGCCGTTCGTCAGCATCACGGCGATCCACAAGTACGCCGACCGCGTCGAGCGCGAGGAGTGGATCTGCATGGTGACGCCCGAGCTGCAGTTCAGCCTCGCGTTCTCCTCGCCGGCCCAAGCGTGGGATGCCTACAAGGCCGGGTTCGCGGAGGTGTTCGCCGGGCTGCGTGTCGGCGCGCCGGCCCAGCCGAAGCGCCCGCCGAGCAAGGCGCCCCCGGCCGCGGCCGTGCCGCTCGCGGCTGTGCGCGATGCGGCAGGCCTCTACGAACTTCCCGTGCCGCGCGGGTGGGCGGTCTCCAAGTCCCCCGGGCGCTTGAGCGTGCAGTCGCCGGACGGCAATGCACTGGTGGACGTGACCTGGCTGCAGCGCGATGGGCGCGAGCATGCGACCTTCGTCGAGCAGGCCAAGAGCAAGCTGGCGACCTCCTTCACGCGCTGGAAGGTGACCAAGACGGAGGTGGGTACGCTGCAGGGCCATCCCGTGGCGCGCCTCGTGGCCGAGGCCGACCTCACCGGCACGCAGGCCCATGCGGACGTCTACCTGCTCAGCACGCCCGGCATGCACTGGATGCTGCTGATGGCGTGCCCACCGGAGCGCAAGCGCTCGCTCGGCGCGGCCTTCGTCCAGGTCGCCAAGGGTTGGCGCATGCGTGATCCCGAGGCGCTGCCCAAGCTGGCGCTGCGCGAGGTCTCGGCCCCGACGCAGCGCTTCCGCGTCCACGCGCCGACGAACTGGCGCGTGGAGGTCCAGGGTGCGGGGCTCGTAGCCCGGGCGCCTGATGGGGATGCGTTCTTCGCATGCCGTGTGGCCGCGAAGGAGCACGAGACGATCGACGCCTACGGCCAGGCCGTCCTCGATCGCATGAAGGGGCGCGCCTCGGCCTTCCGCGTCACCAAGCAGCAGGTGCGCGAGGTCGAGGGCCATCCCGTACTGCATGCGCTGGTCGAGGACACCGTGGGCGGTGTGGCGTGGGTGCGCGAGGTGATCGTGGCGTTCGATGGCGAGCATGCGCTCGCCTTCGTGCGGGGCAGCCGCGCCGACACCGCGTTCAAGTGGGCATCCCACCTGGCACGCATCGGCGAGTCCTGGGCACCGCGCCGTCCCTGATCAGGGCCGATCGCGGGCCTGCAGTCTGTCGATGGCAGCCTGGGCCAGACGCTCGAAGGGCGTGTCCCCACGGTCCCGGGCCCACGCGACCGACGCGACGGCATTGATCAGCACGACGAGGTCGAGCTGCTCCTGCTGCGCCGGTGAGAGCCCGCCGCCGTAGCCGTCGAGGAAGGCGTGCTTCAGGTCCGGCGCCTCCAGCCAGTGGTCGTACTCCATGCGCTGCATGTCGTGGAAGGCACAGTCCACCTCGGCGCGCTCCCAGTCGAACACGCTGACGATCATCTCGCCGTGGACCCGTGCCGCCGCCCAGTTGCGCGGCGAGTAGTCCCGGTGCGTGCACACGATGGGTGCGCCGGCAAAAGGGCGCCCGTCGTCGAGCCGCTGCAGCAGCCAGCTGCGGGTGCCGGCGTCGAGGACGGCCGCGTGGTTGCGCACGTAGCGGTCGATCTGGGCGCGCATGTGCGCCACCGGCTCGGGGCGCTCGGGGACGGGCAGGTCGTGCAGTGCGCGCAGCAGGCAGCCGGCTGCGCGATACGCCTCGGCCTTCGCGGGGCCCGCGGGGAGTTCGCTCACGCGTGTGCCGCCGGGCAGCGCCTCCAGCAGCAGGATGCCCAGCTCGTCGTCCTGGGCGATGACGCGCGGTACGTGCCAACAGGGGCCGTCCTCGAGCTGCGGTGTCCAGTCGGTGTAGGCCATGCGGGCGCGCTCGTAGAGGCCGAGCGCCTCGTGCTGCTTGAGGTAGTGGACGAAGCCGTCGTCACCGTCGATGCGCCAGACCACCGACTGGCGGCCGACGCGCCGCGAACTGTCGGTGATGGTGACGCCCGCGCCGAGGTGGTCGTGCACGAAGGCGCGCAGGAGGGCGGTGGGGGTGCGCGGCGGGCTCACGCCTTCGGCAGGTCCCCGTCTTCCCGGCCCTTGCGCCAGTCGGCGTGCTCGGCCAGGACGGGCGCGATCGCGCGGGCGTCGCGCCAGTAGACGAGCAGCATGATCGGCATGACCAGCAGCAGGAGCCAGGCCAGGTTGAACGCGTCGTGGCGGATGGCCGCCAGCACGAGCAGCAGGATCACGATCGCGTCGGCGACGAGCAGCGGAACCACGTAGCGTGCGGGCGTGGCGGCCGCCGAGCGCAGCCCGGCCAGCGCGATGAGGTCGATGGCGAGGGCGCCGAGGATGAGGAAGCCGCGGTAGTCCTGCACCCAGCCACCGGGACGCGCGATGATCAGGAACGCGATGGCGCCGAGTGCGATGATGGCGTGCCAGCGGTACGCGCTGCGCAGGCCCTGCACCGTGCCGCGCACCTGGACGAGGAAGGCCTCGCGCAGGTTGGGGTCATCGATGATGTGGCGATGCTCGCGGTAGCCGCCCGGCTTCGGGTCCTGCGCGGTGCTCACGAGCTGGCGTCAGACCGCGCCGTAGGCGGCGAGACGATCGCCGTACTCGCTGCGCAGCCGCGCCCACTCGAGCTTCAGCCACGGCGAGTACTCGTCCGGCGTGTCGCGCAGGCGCGCGTCGAGCTCGGCGGGCGTGACCCAGGCCAGCTCCGCGACCTCGCTCTCGTTGGCGATGACGGGCGCGTCGGACCGTGCGAGGAAGACGGAGCAGACCTCATGCTCGGAGCCGATGTCCTCGTAGCGCGCGTGGTACGTGAAGGTGTAGACGTACTCGGGCACGGCTTCGATGCCGAGTTCCTCGGTGAGGCGACGCACGGCGGCCTCGGCCTCCGTCTCGCCCCGGCGGGGGTGCGAGCAGCAGGCGTTGGCCCAGAAGCCCGGCCACAGGGGCTTGCCCGCCGCACGGCGCTGGATGAGCACCTCGCCCGCTTCGTTGAACAGGAAGATCGAGAACGCACGGTGCAGGATGCCGTCGCCGGCGTGGACATCCGCCTTCGGCCGGTACTCGAGGACGTTGTTCTCCTCGTCGACGCAGATCAGGGGCTCGTCGTCGAAGGAGACCTGGCGGGCGCGAGCGGAGCTCATGCCACCGATCCCTGCAGATCCGACTCCGGCTGGCCGAGGTGCGTGATGAACGCGCGGTAGCGCTTGGCGCGCATGGCCTGCACGATGCGCTCGGGGTTCTCGGGCGCGAGCGCGATGATGGCGCCGCCACCGCCCGCTCCGGTCAGCTTGGCGCCCAGGGCGCCGTGGTTGCGTGCGATCTCGACGAGCTCCTCGAGCTGATGCGTCGAGACCTGCAGGGCATTGAGCAGCCCGTGGCAGAGGTTCATGCAGCGGCCGAGGTTCTCGAGGTTGCCGGCTTCGAGTTCTTCGGCGGCCTGCAGGGTGAGGACGTCGATCTCGTCGAAGAGGCGCTCGTAGGCGTTGGGCGTGCTCTCGCGCGCCTGGGCCACGCGGCCGACCATGGCCGCGGTGAGTCCCTCATGGCGCGAGAGGCCGACCACGACCGGCGTGGGCCGACCGACGGTGACTTCGCGGATGACCGGCGGCTCGCCGCGCTTGAAGAGGATGGGACGGCCGTAGGTCGCCACGCTGTTGTCGATGCCCGACGCGCGCCCGTGGGCATGCTGCTCGGCCAGGTAGGCGAGGTTGTTGACCTGCTCGTCATCGAGGCCGAGCGTGAAGCGTGCGTCGATGGCGCGGATGACGGCCACGGCCAGTGCGGCGGATCCGCCGAGGCCCATCGCGCGAGGGATGGCGCTGCGCAGGTGGATGCTCATGGGCCGCTGCTCGAGGTCGAGCTCGCGCAAGATGAGCTGCAGCGACTCCTCGAGGGAGTTGCGCGGGTCGGCGCCGATCTCCATCGTCTCGCTGACATTCCACTGCGGGATCAGGATCTCGATGCCGCCGGCGCCGGGGCGCTCGTCCACGATCGCACGCATGGCCATGTCGACCGGGGCGGCGAGCGCGTGGCGGCCATACACCACCGCGTGTTCGCCGAGCAGGATGATCTTGCCGTTGCCGGCGCCCCGGCCGGCGGTGGCGGGGGCGTTGTCGTCGGCGGGGTCCTGGCTTCCAGCGCCGGACTTGATCTCGTCGACGATCTCCTTGGCGCGCCAGATCTTGACGTTGCCGTCCTGCACGAGGCGATCGACGACGCGCTCGAAGTAGGCGACGGGCGTGCCGGCGGCGACCGCGACGCTGCGGGCGTGCAGGGCCATGTGGCCGCGCTGGATGCCGTCGGTGGAGAGGGCGCGCAGGGCGCCGAAGTTCTGTGCGAGGCCGACGGCCGCCATGACCTCGGCCAGCTCGCGCGCGCCGGGGCTGCCAAGGAGGCGGTGCGCGATGCCGTAGGTCGGGTTGGAGGCCATCTGCCCGCCGACGGTGCCGACCTTCAGGGGGATCTCCAGGGCGCCGGCGAGGTCGCCTGCCTCCGTGCGCCACCAGCGGGTGAGCGAGCGGTAGGGACCCTTCATGCCGGCGTACGCGTGGGCGCCGGCCTCGATGGCGCGCCAGTCGTTGCCCGTGGCGAGGGCGACGGCATCGATGCCGTTCATGATGCCCTTGTTGTGGGTTGCCGCGCGGTGGGGGTCCACCTCGGCGAACTGGTTGGCGAGGATGATGCCGTCACGCACCTCCGAGCCGGAGTAGCCGTTGCTCGCGAGCTGCTCCAGCGGGATCGTGGCCTCGGCGACGACCATCGCGCGGTCCGTCAGGTTGCTGAGGATGCGCAGGAAGACCTGGCCACCCGTCAGCTGCTCGATGAGCGGTGCGACCTCCTCGCACATGCTGTTGACGAGGTTGGCCCCCATCGCGTCGCGCGTGTCCACGACGAGGTGGACGATGAACATCTCCGGGCGCGTGCTGGTCGCGGGATGGACGTGCAGCTCGAGGTCCCGTGCGCCGCCGCCGCGCGCCACCATGTTGGGGTGCAGGCTGTTGGCGAGGTCGAGGATCTGCTCCTTGTGCTCGAGGACCGTCTCCTTGAGGCCGGGGACCATCTCGACGCCGACGACCTGGATCTGGCCGATGAGCATCGGATCCATGCTGCGGCAGCGGAAGCCGCCGCCCGCCCGTGCCGTCTTGGCCGCCGAGCTGACGGCTGCAACGATCGACGGCTCCTCGACCGCCATGGGCACAATGTACTCGCGCTCGTTCACGAGGAAGTTGAGCCCGAGGCCGAGCGGCAGGGACTGCGTCCCGATGACGTTCTCGATCAGGCGGTCGGCCTCTTCCGGTTCGACGACGTTGCGCCCGGTGAGGAGCGTGTCGTAGTCCTCGGCCGTCAGCACGCCACGATCGAGCAGCATGCGCAGGCGGTCCTCGACCGAGTGCTTGTAGAAGCCGGGGATGCGCGAGCTGAGGCTCATGACGCGGTCCTCTCGTGGCGGATCACCTGGACGCCGACGGGGTGCACGCCCAGGTCCAACAAACGGTACCCGGCCCGCTCGGCCAAGCGGCCCGCTTGTACGAGTGCCGGGCGCGAAGAGGCAAACAGCAGACCGACGTCGCCGCCGCCGGCACCGGAGGGCTTGTAGGCCACCCCCTCGCCTTCCGCCAGGTCGGCGATGGCGCGGTGCGCCGTCGAGACGATGGGCAGGTCGGCCCCGCGCCCCAGGCCATCCAGGGCCTCGCGGTAGCCCCGCACGGTGCCGAGGAAGGCCGCCGCGTCGTTCTCCCGGCAGGCCGCCACGGCACGCTCGGCGAGGGCGCAGAGGGTGTCCATCTCGCGCCGGTAGGCCTCGGGCTGGGCAGCCTTCCAGGCATGGACGGTCTGGACGAAGGCGGGCGTGGAGGTCGCGACCCCCGTCCAGACCACGCCGAACTCGACTCCCTCCGGCAGGGCCAGGGGCTCAGCGCGCGGCTGGCCGTCCACGAGTTGGTAGCGCAGGATGCCGCCGATCACGCTCGCGGCGACGTCGACGCCGCTGCCCTGGCCGGCCTGCACGGTGCGGTGCGCCGCGAGGTCCTCGGCGAGCGAGTTGGCGGCGGGCGGGGCGAGCGCCCAGTGCACGAGCGCCTCGTGGAGCGCGGCGCTCAGGGCGGCCACGACGGCCGCGCTCGACCCGAGTCCGAGCTTGGTCTCGCCGGCGTCCACGTAGAGGGACGCACTCTCGATGGTGATGCGGCCGCCCGGCAGGTCGGCCGGGTGCAGGCCGGCCGACGCCGCGGCGCGCGTGAGCACGGACACGACCGGGCGCAGCC
>JARGNS010000037.1 GCA_029213105.1 Planctomycetota bacterium | reverse complement strand
ATCCCCGTGATCACCATTAATACCGTCACCATCATAACGCTGATAGCGGACTGTCGTCTCCGTAGTGTCCCAACCATATCGGGCCCTCCCGTCGTCCCACGCGTGTTCGAAGAGTGGATCCTCGCCCTGCGCGGGCGCCTGCAGTCCCTCGTCGTGTTCGGCGATCGTGCGGTGGCCGACGGCTATCACGGCGCCTACCTGCTCGGCGCGACCTACTCCGCGGCGGCCATCCAGATCCAGGCCGCCAAGAAGAAGGTGCCGATGCCGGGCAAGGACGATCCCGCCAAGACCCTCGCCCTCGTGACCAAGGACGCGCACAAGTTGCTCGAGCGTGTCCAGAAGGCCCGCTACAAGGACGATCGCACGAACCCCGAGGGGGCAGCCGGTGCGCGGCACCTGATGCAGCTGCAGGGGGGCGCCCGCGGGCGCTGCGTCGGCATCGACGGCAAGCTCGTGCACATGAGCGTCTACCCGCACGACCCCTTCTCGAGCGCGTTCTACGGCTCGAAGATCGAGATGCCCACCGAGACGATCATGTCGGATCCGAGTCGCATCGGGCTCGTCGAGCTCGGGCGCCGTGCCGGAAGCGGCCGTCGCCTGACCGAGTCCGAGAAGCGCGTGCTCGGACGCGTGGGCCGGTCTGGGGCCGCTGGCCGCGCGGCCGGCTCCCACGCAGGGGGGCACGGCTCCATGGGCGGTCAGCGCCGCCGCTAGAGCCCGGGGCGACGCTAGTCGTCCGAGCCCAAGCCGACGAAGGACACGGCCGAGACCATGCCGCCTCCGCGGCCACGGAGCAGGCCGTCCTTGTGGGCCTTGTCCCACTTCTTGGTCTGCGCGGGTGTGAGCACGTTGCGCATGCGCCCGAACGCGTCCTTGCGGATGCGCTGCTCGGCCTCGCCGAACGTCTCGCTGCTGCCGGGGATGCGGCCCTTCTTGAACTTCGCGATCTTCGCCATGTCGGGCATCGCGATGGAGAAGCCGTTGCCCTCGACCATCTTGGGCTTGCGGATCTCCTTCCACGTGACGCCTTCGTCGTTCTCGATGGCGTAGAGATCGTCCAGTTCACGCGTGGCGCGATCCATGAGGTCCTTCATCTCGGCCTTCTGGTCGTCCTTCAACTCCATGGCCTTCGCGGCCATGTCGAGGCTGCCGTAGAAGTTGCCCGGGTTGAACTGCTGCCTGCCGCCACCGCGCGCCTTGGCGCCATCGGCCTTCAGCTTCGCCAGCGTTTCGTCCTGTGCGGCGAGGCGCCGCTCGAGCGAGGCGATGCGATCGGTGGCCGTGGTCGGTCGCCCCTTCAGGCCCACGGGCGTGCCGTCGCTGGCGTGGCCCAGGGGGATGACCGGGGCTTCTGCCGAGCGCAGCGTCGGGTCGGCGGGGGTGCCGAGGGCCGCCGTGACGTGCGTCTCGAGCGTGGTGAGCCGGTCCTTCAGCTCCTGGTTGGACGCCTGCAGGCCTTCGATCTGCTCGTCCTTCTCGCAGAGCTGCATCAGGCCGTAGCCCCCGAGGGCCAGGGCCGCGAGGGCCAGGATCACACCGAGCTTCGTCATCGCACTCTCCGGATCGTCTTGCGGGCAGGGCCGGGGGCGGCACGCCGACCCCGTCGGATCCTACGTCGGCCGGCCTGCGTTTGTTGGAGGCGGCGGGACGGCGCCGGGCCTAGATGCGGATCATGAGGCCGATCAGGGGACCGTGCTGCAACAGCTTCGTGCCTTCCTTGTCGGGCCCGGAGCCGTTGGTGCGGTCCTGTTCGAACACGCGCCAGCCGAAGAGCAACGCGAGCCGGCGGTGGAAGCGCCACTGCGTGACGGCCTCCAGGCGCCAGCTGAAGTTCGAGGCATCCCGACCGATGGCAAAGCCGCCGACGTCGCCACGGAACCCGAAGCTCCAGCGGCGGTTGAGCGGGATTTGCCATGTGCCACCCACGAAGGGCTCCCAGTAGTCCTCCGTGTTGGTGGCGCGCTTGGAGAGCGCCGTGAGGATGCCCCCCGCCGGCCGATTGATGGTGAGCACCGTCTCCGTGCGTCCGTAGCGCATCCCCGCGACCAGGTCGAGGGTCTGACGAGGGCAGGGCGCCACGGGGGGGCAGCAGCGCGGACCGACCCATTCCCCGAAGGCCGGACCGATGACGCGCCGACCGACCGCCAGCTCGAGCTGGTACTGGCGGATCTTCACGGCCACGTTCGTACGGCCCACCGTCAGATCATCACCGAGGCGTGCGAACAGGCCGTCGGCCACGAACTTCCAGCGCTTGTAGCCGAAGACCACGTTGAGCATGCCCCCCGCACTCGTGCGGTCGAGGATGTCCTCGAAGTCGATCTTGATCGACTGGCTCTCGGCGTCCGCATAGACGTCGCCCTTGACGCTGGCCAGGAACCCATAGGGTGTGATCAGCAAGCGCCACGGCCGCCAGCAGCAGTTCTCCGGGCGCTGCAGCCGGGGCGGTTCTTCGATGCCGCGGAAGTCGATGCCGATGTCACTCGGCGAGGCGAGCAGCGCGTCGGTCTCGTCCATGCCCTCGAGTTCGTCGGCGTGGGCGACGGGGGTGCACGAGGCGAAGAGCACGATGATGACCGCCAGCACGGCCACGATCACGAGCACCATGATGGCGATGCGCTTTGCGGCGCTGCGGTCCTTGGTCGGTGTCGACGCCTCGGCGGCAGCCGCAGCCGCGGCAGCCCCCTCGGGCGCCTCCTCGCCCCAGGCGCTGACGACATCGGAGAGCGACATGCGGACGGTGCTGCCGTCGGTCGGGCCTTCGTCCTCGATCGTGCGCGTCGGCTCCGGCGTGGGCGGGGGCTTGTCGTCGAGCTGGATCTCCTCCACCTCGTCCGCGCCACCCGGCGCGGCAGCGGTCTGGGCCGCGGGGGCCGGCGCGGCCTCGAGATCCGGCTCGAGTTCGAGGGCCGGGAGTCCGTCTGCGTCCTCGGCCGGCGCGGGCTTCTTGGTGGCAGGCTTCTCGGGGGCAGGCTTCTTGGGAGCGGACTCCGAATCGTCGTCGACGAGTTCAAAGGGGTTCGCGTCGTCCGACATCAGCATCCTCCGGCGCACCCGCTGCGTGCGTCACCCCAGGATAGGCAAAGTGCTAGAGCGGCGCGAGACTCACGAGGGACGCACCCTTGTCGACGGCCTGGCCGGCCTCGATGTGCACGGTGCCTACGATCCCCTCGCGCGGGGCCCGGATCTCGTTCTCCATCTTCATCGCCTCGAGAATCAGCAGGGGCTGGCCCGCGCTGACGGGCTCCTCGGCGGCGACGAGGACCTCCTTCACGATGCCGGGCATCACGCTGGTGATCTCCGAATCGTCGGCGCCCCCGGCCGCGCCGCCCGTGGCGAGACGGGCCAGGCGCCCGCGCTCGTCCTCGATGGGTACGCGCACCTCCCGGTCGTGGAAGGAGAGCATGGCCGCGCCGTTCTCGAAGCGTGCGCCGTAGGTCCAGCTCTCCCGATCCACGATCATGTTGAGCAGGCCGCTGTCCTCGACGGCCGTCACGTCGACGGGATGGGGCTCACCATCCACGAGGACCTCGAGGCCACCGGCCGCCGAGCGGATCTCGACGACCCGCTCCTCGCCGGCCCACTGGACGTAGTAGCGCGTTCCGCGTTGCGTCGTCATGGCTAGCTCCCCCAGGTCCCGCGGTTCCACCAACTGCGTCCGGCCTGGACCCACGGCGCCGGCCGCGTGCCGGGCGAGGCCGGCGGCACGTGCGTGCGGCGCACGCGTCGGTGCATGGCCAGGGCCGCGGCGATGACCGGGACCAGATCCGCGGCCTCTTCCGCCGGGGGCGCGCTGCCCTCGAGGATCGATGTGTCGTAGTGCCCGCTCGTGAAGCGCGGGTCATCGAGGGTGCGCAGCATCAGCGGGATGTTGGTGGTGATGCCCGGCAGGCGCGTCTCCCAGAGCGCGCGCTTCATGCGCTCGATCGCGGTGGCGCGATCGTCGGCGTGCACGATCAACTTCAACAACATGTTGTCGTAGTCGAGGCCGACCTCCTGGCCGACGTACACGTGGCCGTCGCAGCGCACACCCGGGCCCCCGGGAAGCTGGACCGCGCCAAGCGTGCCGGTGCTCGGCATGAAGCCGTGGTCGGCGTCCTCCGCGCAGATGCGCGCCTCGATGGCGTGGCCGGCCGGGACGGGCACGTCGCGGCCGAACGAGATGGGCAGGCCCTGCGCGATGCGCAGCTGCTCGGCCAGGAGGTCGACGCGGTAGCACATCTCCGTGATGGGGTGCTCGACCTGGATGCGGGTGTTCATCTCGAGGAAGTGGAAGCCGCCGTCGGCGCCCACCAGGAACTCGACCGTGCCCGCGCTGCGGTAGCCGCAGCTCTCGGCCGCGGCCACGGCTGCGGCTTCCATCCGGGCGCGTAGCTCCGGGGTCAGGGCGGGGGAGGGGCTCTCCTCGATCACCTTCTGGTGGCGGCGCTGGACGGAGCACTCGCGCTCCCCGAGGGCCACGGTGGTGCCGTGGTTGTCGGCGAGCACCTGGATCTCCACGTGGCGCGGCTCCTCGATGAAGCGCTCGAGGTAGACGGTGCCGTCGCCGAAGGCGGTGAGCGCCTCGCCCGAGGCACGTGCGATGGCGTCGAGGACCTCGCCTTCCTCCCGGACCAGGCGCATGCCCTTGCCGCCGCCGCCGGCCGAGGCCTTGACGAGCTGCGGGAAGCCCACGCCGCAGGCGGTCGCGAGGATCGCCGCGTCGTCGGCGCCCTCGGTCAGCGTGGCGCCCGGCACGACCGGGACGCCGGACGGCTCCACGGTCGCGCGTGCGGAGATCTTGTCGCCCATGGCGCGCATGGCCGCGGCCGACGGGCCCACGAAGATCACGCCGGCGGCTTCACAGGCCTCGACGAACTCGGCGCTCTCGGCGAGGAAGCCATACCCCGGGTGCACGGCCTGCGCCCCGGTCGCCTTGCAGGCTTCCAGGATGCGGTCGATGCGCAGGTAGCTCTCCGACGGCGCGGCCGGCCCGAGACGCACGGCCTCGTGGGCCATGCGTACGTGCAGCGACGTGCGGTCCGCGTCGGAGTACACGGCCACCGTGCGCATGCCCAGCTCGTGGGCGGCGCGGATGACGCGGACGGCAATCTCGCCGCGGTTGGCGACGAGCAACGTGGTGATGGGATGGGGCGCGCTCACAGCGGGATGTTCCCGTGCTTCTTGGGCGGGTTGCTGTCGCGCTTGTTCTCGTACATCGCCAGGGCGGCGATGAGCTTGGGACGTGTGCGACGCGGCTCGATCACATCGTCGAGGTAGCCGCGCTCCGCGGCCACGTAGGGATTGGCGAACTGCTCGCGGTAGTCGGCCTCGAGGCGCGCGGCCTCGGCGACCTTGTCTTCCGCGGCGGCGATCTCCTTGCGGAAGATGATCTCCACCGCGCCCTTGGCGCCCATGACCGCGACCTCGGCCGTGGGCCACGCCACGTTCCAGTCGCCGCGGATGTGCTTGCTCGACATCACGTCGTACGCACCGCCGTAGGCCTTGCGGGTGATGACCGTGAGCTTGGGGACCGTCGCCTCGCAGTAGGCGTAGAGCAGCTTGGCGCCGTGCTTGATGATGCCGTTCCACTCCTGGTCGGTGCCGGGCAGGAACCCGGGAACGTCCTCGAAGGTCACGAGCGGGATGTTGAAGCAGTCGCAGAAGCGCACGAAGCGCGCGCCCTTGAGCGAGGCGTCGACGTCCAAGCAGCCCGCCAGCACGGCCGGCTGGTTCCCGATGATGCCGACGACGCGGCCGCCGAGATGGGCGAAACCCACGACGATGTTGCCCGCGTAGTGCTCGTGGACTTCGAGGAAGTCGCCGTCGTCGACGATCATGCCGATGAGTTCGCGCATGTCGTAGGGCTTGTTCGGATCCGTGGGCACGATCGAGTTCAGGCGCTCGTCCATGCGGTTCGGGTCGTCGGTGCCCGGTCCGGGGGGCGGGAGCTCGGTGTTGTTCTGCGGCAGGTAGCCCAGCAGGCGCTTGAGCAGCGCGATGCAGGCACCGTCCTCCGGCACGCGGAAGTGCGCGACGCCCGAGCGCTCGCTATGCGAGGAGGCCCCGCCGAGGTCCTCGTGGGTGACCTCTTCGTGGGTCACGGTCTTCACGACGGCCGGGCCGGTGACGTACATGTAGGACGTCTTCTCGACCATGACGATGAAGTCGGTGATGGCGGGGGAATAGACTGCGCCGCCCGCGCAAGGGCCGAGCACGCCGGAGAGCTGCGGTACGACGCCCGAGGCGAGCGTGTTGCGCAGGAAGATGTCGGCGTAGCCGCCGAGGGACACGACGCCCTCCTGGATGCGCGCGCCGCCCGAGTCGTTGAGGCCCACGACCGGACACCCGAGCTTCATCGCGGTGTCCATCAGCTTGCAGACCTTCTCGGCGTTCGCGCCCGAGAGGGATCCGCCGAAGACGGTGAAGTCCTGGGCGAACATCGCCGTGACGCGCCCGTTCACGCGGCCGAGGCCGGTGATGACGCCGTCGCCGGGGAACTTCTTCTTGTCCATGCCGAACTCGCGGCAGCGGTGGACCTTGAAGGGGTCCATCTCCTCGAACGTGCCGGGATCGACGAACAGGTCGATGCGTTCCCGCGCCGTCAGCTTGCCGCGATCGTGCTGCTTCTGGATGGCTGCTTCGCCGCCGCCGAGGCGCGCGGCCTCGCGGCGCTGCCGCAGCTCCTCGATCCGGGGGTCCTCGCCGTTGCTCATGCGTGTCCGCCCTCCGCCGGCGGCTGCGAGATCTCCACGAGCACTCCGCCCGCGGACTTGGGATGGATGAACGCGACCTGGCAGCCTCCGGCGCCGGGACGCGGTGTCTCGTCGAGTGTGCGCAGGCCCTGGGCCCGCAGGTGCGCCAGCACCGCCGCGACGTCCGCCACGCGGTAGCAGACGTGGTGGATGCCCTCGCCGCGCTTGGCGACGAAGCGGCCGATGGGGCCGTCGGGATCCGTCGAGGCCAGGAGCTCGAGCTTCATGCCGCCGCCGTCGAAGGCCGCGACGCGGACGCGCTCGCTGGGGACCTCTTCCTCGAAGACCAGGTCGAGGCCGAAGACCTCGCCATAGAGGCGCTTGCCGGCCTCCAGATCGGCGACCGCGATGCCGATGTGATCGACCGGGCCGAGGTGGGGGAGCGGGTTGTTGGCGTTGGTCATGGGCTCCAGATCCTACCGGCCCGGGCGCGAGGGTCTTACGAAGCACACGCCGTCCCCTCGCGGCATGGCGGGATCGGCTCAGGCGCCGGGTGCGTCCGGGCGCGGACCGGGCGGCTGGCCCAACAGGATGCGGTTCTTGGGCGTGATCTCGGCGGGGATGTGCTGGGTCCAGACCTTGTAGCCCTCGTCGCGTAGGCGCAGGGCGCGGACGACGTCGATGGCGAGGTCGGCGTGCAGCCAGCCATCCAGCCCGCCGCCGTCCAGGCGGCTGTGGTCCGAGCAGCACGGCAGCACCGCGACCGGGCTGCGGGCGGCCACGGCGAGATCCAGCACACGGTCGGTGAGCGACCCGCAGCCGTGGGCGCAGACGACGATGTCCGTGGCGGCGACGGGGACGTCGCGCAGGTCGGCGCGCTGGAAACGGACGCGTTCGGCAAGCTCCGGCCACTCGGCCTCCATGGCCGCCTTGAGACGCTGTGAGGAGGGGGGCAAGCGGCGATCCACCGCCAGGACCTCGGTGACCCGCGGCATGATGACGGCCAGGGTGTAGGCCAGCAGGCCATGGCCGCAGGCGAGGTCGATCACGCGGGTGCCGCGCAGCTTGCGCCGCACCCGCTTCGCCATCTCCCAGGACTCGTAGAGTTCCTTGCGCGGGAGGCAGTCCGCCCGGCAGACGACGCGTGCGATGCGCTCGAAGGCGGAGTCGCCCACGTAGTGCCGCTGGGCGCCGGGCTGCAGCTTCTTCTTGGAGCCGCGGTCGCGGGGTTCGTCGATGCTGACCGGCTCCGTCCAGGGCGTCATGGGCGTCGGGGTGTCCTCGGCGCGGCGGCGCGCCGGCGGAGTGTACGCCGCCCTTCGCTCGAGGGCTGCCCCGGCATCGTCCGCGGCGCGGCGCCCCGCGCCCGGATCCCCACGCGGCGGCCGCCACCGCGTCGGAAGCTGCCGTCGGCAAGGCCCACACCGCGCGGGGGCACGCCCGGAGCCCACCCTGGCACCCGGGGCACGAAGATCCTGCGACGGGGCTAGAATCGCGGCCCCTTCGAGGAGTCGCCCGTGCATCGCATCCAGCTTCCGGTTCTTGCGCTCGCCGCCGCCCTGTTCCTGCTGGGAGGGCACGTGGCCGACGCCGCGCCCGCCGACCCGCGGGTGCACCATGACCTGGCCGCCCAGATCGATCCCGCCGCCCATCGCATCGAGGTGACCGACACGATCACCTTCCCGGATGGCCTCAAGAGCCTGCCGCGCCGCAAGGACGGGGGTCTCGTGCTGCAGCTGCACGCCGCGCTCGAGGTCACGGTGCTGGACGGCTCGTCCTTCGACATCAGGGCCCTGCCGGCCGACGCGAAGCCGACCATGCCCCCGCGGCGCTCCTATGCCCTCGTGCCGCGCGACGGCGGCGACGTTGCCAAGCCCGTCGTCAAGCTGCGCTACGCGGGTGTCATCGATCACAGCGTGAAGCAGGTCTCGGCGGAGTACGCGCGCAGCTTCTCCCAGACCCCCGGCACCATCGAGGACAAGGGTGTGTTCCTCGGCGGCTCGTCGTGGTGGGTACCGCGTTTCGGCGACGAACTCGTCACGTTCCGTCTGGCCGTGACCCTGCCCGAGGGCTGGGCAGCCGTCAGCCAGGGCGTGCGCCCGGCAGCGAAGGACGGCACGCCGCTCGCGAGCACCTGGGTGTGCGAGCACCCGATGGACGAGATCTACCTGATCGCGAACCGCTTCACCGAGTACGGCCGTGGGACGGGCAGCGTCGAGGCGCAGGTGTTCCTGCGCAGCAAGGACGACAACCTCGCGGCGAAGTACCTCGAGGTCACCGCGCAGTACATCGAGATGTACCGCAAGCTCCTCGGCCCGTATCCGTACAAGAAGTTCGCGCTCATCGAGAACTTCTGGGAGACGGGCTACGGCATGCCGAGCTTCACGTTGCTCGGCCCGCGCGTGATCCGCTTCCCGTTCATCCTGCACAGCAGCTACCCGCACGAGATCCTGCACAACTGGTGGGGGAACTCGGTCTACGTGGACTGGGGCTCGGGCAACTGGTGCGAGGGGCTGACGGCCTACCTCGCCGATCACCTCGTGAAGGAGGGCCAGGGGCGCGGGCACGAGTACCGCATGGACCAGCTCAAGGGCTATCGCAACTACGTCAACGCGGGGCGCGACTTCCCGCTGACGGAGTTCCGCTCGCGCCACTCCGCCGCGACCCAGGCCGTGGGCTACGGCAAGTGCCTCATGACCTTCCACATGCTCCGTCGCCGCATCGGCGACAAGGCGTTCGTGACGGGGCTGCAGCGCTTCTACCGCACCAACCGCTTCAAGCGTGCTTCGTGGGCCGATGTCCGCACGGCGTTCGAGGACGCCACGGAGAGCGACCTGAAGGCCTGGTTCGCCCAGTGGGTGGAGCGTACGGGCGCGCCGATCCTCGAAGCCGCGCTGGTTGTCGAAGCGCCCGGGCGGACCGGAGATCACCCTCGCGCTCACCCAGGCGCAGGAGGGCCCGGCCTACGACCTGGACGTGCCGGTCCAGCTGACGTTCGTCGATCGACCGACGCCCGAGCTGCGGGTCGTGCGCATGACGAAGAAGACCCAGCTGTACCCGCTCGACGACGTCATCGATGAGGTCGCGCGCGTCGATGTCGATCCGGCCTTCGACCTCTTCCGCCGCCTCGATCGCGCGGAGATCCCCTCGACCCTCGGGGAGGTGTTCGGCGCACCCAAGACGCTGCTGCTCGTGCCGGCAGCGGGCGACGATCCCCTGGCCGAGGCCTGGGCGGCCTTTGCCAAGGGCTGGGCCAAGCGGGGCGACGTCGAGATCGCCGTGAGCGACCCCAGCAAGCCGCTGCCCACGGACCGCTCCGTATGGGTGCTCGGCTCGGGCAACAGCGCCCGCCGCGCGTTCGCGGAGACGCTCGCGCGCGCCGATGCGGGGCTGCGCGAGGACGTCATCGTCTTCGGGCGCACCGAGCTGCCGCGCGCGGCACACAGCTTCGCGTTCACGGCCCGTCATCCCGCCAATGCGGAGCTCGCCATCGGCTGGATCGGCGCCAGCCATGCGGCGGCGCTACCGGGCCTGGCGCGCAAGCTGCCGCACTACGGCAAGTACAGCTATCTCGGCTTCCAGGGCGACGAGCCGACGAACGTGGCCAAGGGCCGCTGGGACGCCGCGGGTTCGCCGTTGGCTCGAGTGGTGGCCGAGTCCACGCTGGCGCGTGCCACGCTGCCGACGCGCATGCCCCTGGCCCGCCTTGCGCCGGTGTTCGATCCTGCCCGCCTGCAGGCGCACGTGGACTGGCTTGCGGACGACGCGCGCGAAGGGCGTGGTGTCGGTACCCAGGGCCTGGCCGACAGTGCCGTCTACATCGCGAAGGCGTTTCGCACGGCGGGACTCGAGCCTGGTGCCGCCGGTGGTGGGTGGTTCCAGTCGTTCGAGGTCGCAGGCGGCCCCGACGGGCAGCCCGCGAAGCTGAAGAACGTCGTTGCGGTCCTCAAGGGGAGCGATCCCAAGCTCGCGGCCCATCCGGTCGTACTGGGTGCGCACTACGACCACCTCGGCAAGGGCTGGCCGGATGCGCGCAAGGGCCACGAGGGCAAGATTCACAACGGCGCCGATGACAACGCGTCGGGTGTCGCGGTGCTGCTCGAGCTGGCGCAGTTGCTGGCGAGCACGCACAAGCCCAAGCGCAGCATCGTGTTTGTCGCGTTCAGCGGCGAGGAGTGGGGGCGCAAGGGCTCGATGCACTACGCCGCATCGGTCAAGGCGGAGGCCACGAAGCCGTTCGCCATGATCAACATCGATTCCGTCGGCCGCCTGGGCGAGAAGAAGCTCACCATCCTGGGCTCGGGGTCGGCCACGGAGTGGCGCCACATCGCCATGGGCGTGGGCTTCACGACGGGCGTCGAGTCCGAGTGCGTCGCGGAGGGCCCCGCCGGCAGCGATCAGGTCAGCTTCCACGAGATCGGCGTGCCGGCCGTGCAGGTCTTCAGTGGTTTGCACGGGGACTACCACCGGTCGACGGACACCGCCGAGAAGGTGGACATCGACGGCCTGGTGAAGGCGGCGACGTTCGTCCGCGAGTCCGCGGTCTACCTGAGCGAGCGCGAGCGGCCGATGACGTCGACGCTCGGTGCCGGCAAGGCCAAGCCCGCCGTTGCGACGAAGGGCCGACGCGTGTCGCTGGGGACCATGCCGGACTTCGCCTACACGGGCGAGGGGGTGCGCATCGGAGGGGTGACCCCGGGCTCGCCGGCCGCGACGGCGGGCCTGGCGAAGGGCGACATCCTGCTCTCGATCGATGGCACGGAGCTGGTCGACCTGCGCGGCTTCACCGACGTCCTGAGGGCCAAGGCACCGGGGGATGTGATCACGATCCGCTTCAAGCGCGGCGACGAGCTGCGCGAGGCGAAGGCCACGCTCAAGGCGCGTTGACGTTCCTGGTTCAGTACGCGACGTCGCCCAGGTCCCACGTCGCCCAGAGCGCGCCATGCGTCGTCGCACCCTCCGGGTGCTCCGTCCACGGGCCGGTCTTGGGGAGGACGAGGACCCGCGGCTCCTGGCCGGCGATCTCCACGCGCAGCTCCTCGACCGCGCTGCGCGGCGGGGGCGTCGCCGGGCTGGTCCGCCTGCCATCGACATGGTTGATCGACCAGGGCACCTTGACCACGACGTCGAAGCGTCCCTCGGTGTCGGTTACGGCTGCGGCGCACAGCGGTGCGTTCTTCGTGATCCCGAACGGGACGCCGTGCTTCGTCAGCTTGGCCAGCATGGCGTCGCGCCACGTGTTGTACTCGCGGTACTGCGCGATGATCTCGCCGTCCGTGCCCCACCCGCGCTCGGGCAAGGTCAGCAGCCACGCGCCGGCGTGGGCTCTGCCGCTCTTCTTGTCGACGAGTCGTCCCCTGACGCGCACATGGAAGCTGGCGTCCCAGTGGCCGCGTGCGAGCCGTCGTGGCCCCGGGGCGATGCGCAGCGTCAGCGAGGCGTCACCGACCCGCTCGAGGAGTACGCACATCATGTTGGGGCCGACCCCGTCCGCAGCTTCGCGGCGGAGCTTGGCGAGAAACACGGTGCCCTCGACCGCCTGCTCTCCGCGGAGTCCCGGGCTGGGGTAGGGGTTGGACTTGGGCAGGCCGTTTCGCAGGGCCGCCATGTCGGCGTAGCCGCGCACGCGGTCGAATGTCGAGCGTCCGCCGCCGTGAACGAAGAGGACGCTGCGTTGTCCGTTGCCCCGCACGCGCAGCGGGTAGCCCGACTCGTGTGCGATCTCCAGGTCCATGGGCGGCGCCGTGTCGTCCCGCTCGCCGTGGATCTGTGCCTGCAGCGTGGGCCAGAGGGTCACGGCCAGGGTGTGGCGCGGCCCGCGGAAGTCGAGCGTGTAGACACGCGAGTCATCCGCGTGGAACTTCGGGGCTGCGTCCCGCCGTCCCGGGCCGTCACCGCGCTGGACGAGGAGGCCCGCGCCGAGCGCAAACAGACCCACGAAGAGGACCAGGACGGATGAGCTTCGCATCGAGTCCTTGTACCGTGGCGGGTCGGTTCCTGGAACGCATCGGTCGGTCTGGCGGTGGATCCGTTCCTCGAACCGTTCGGTCGATGGGTTCGCTCGGGGGCCGGTACGGCGTCAAGGGATGGCTGCCCCGGGTGGAGTCGAACCACCATCTCCCGGTTCAGAACCGGACGTGCTGCCAGTTGCACCACAGGGCAAGGATGCCGGCGGAGGGACCGACACGACTCGGGATTGGGGCGAACGACGGGACTCGCACCCGCTTCCTCCGGTGCACAGCCGGAGACCTCGACTCTTCGGACTCGTTCGCAACGCATATTGGGGCCCACCGAGCGGATCGAACGCTCCTCGCCGCCGTACGAAGGGGGCGCCTGCACCAAGCAGGGCGGGCCGGGAACGTGGTACCCCAGGGAGGATTCGAACCTCCGTCGCGGTCTTCGCAGAACCGCATGCTGTCCACTGCACTACCGGGGCGTGATGGTTGGTGACGCTGAGCGACATCGAGTGGCGCTGTGCCGGGATGGCCCCAGCAGCATGCCGTCCGATCGCAGCGTCTCTGTGTGTTGGCTGGCGCGGCAGGATTCGAACCTGCATGGTCCCGGGTAACAGCCGGGTGCCTTACCGAGTCGGCCACACGCCAGGGTTGATGGTGGTGTCCCGGGGAAGGATCGAACTTCCGCCCTGGGGGGCAAGAACCCCCCGCTCTGCCGATTGAGCTACCGAGACAGGAAGGTGGTCAGGGTGGGTGGACTCGAACCACCGGCTGCGCCGTTGCGAACGGCGCTGTCTAGCCAACTGACGTACACCCTGGAAGGAAGGTTGGACCACTCGGCGGGATTCGAACCCGCACCTACGCCATGGCAAGGCGGCATGCTGCCGTTGACACCACGAGTGGGCATGGACGCGGGGCGCAGAGGTCGGCGTCAAACCGACGACCTTCCGTGCTTCACACAAGCGCCCCAGCGGATGAGCGGAGCGCCAGCCCGTCCGTGAAGCGGAGACGCGATGAGATCGCCGCGCCAACTGCGCGGCCACACGGACTAGGCCGGATGTCGTCCGGCGACGCCGAACACACGCGTACCTCGCCCGCGCGGGCGACGAGGATTCGTCGCAGCCGGCGTGGGATGCTGGAGGTTCAGGCGATGGCTCGTTGCGTAGGTCACGGTAGGAGTACGTAGCCACGCGCGCCGCGGTTCCGGACAAATCCGAAAACGCGGCGCGCGTAGGAGCGGGCGCGCGCGTGGCGCGCGGCGAGCTACTTCGTGGTCAGGTCGATGCGCGCGGCCTCGTCGCCCGCGAGCGTGACCTGCGACGTCGCCGCGGACTGGCCGGGCATGCGCACGCGCACCTCACTCGGAACGTCCGTCCGCAGCCAGCCTTCGTAACG
>JARGNS010000036.1 GCA_029213105.1 Planctomycetota bacterium | reverse complement strand
CCAGGGCATCGATCTCCGCGAGCACGGAGGCCGTGCCCTGCAGGCCGGGGATCGCCTCAGCCGTGGTCTCGCGCAAGCGCACGAAGAGCCGGTTCTCGAGGTCGCGTGCCTTCTCGTCGGCGGTGAGCACCTTCTGCTCGTACTCGTCGAGCTCGGGGGTGACGTAGCGCTCGGCGTTGGCGAGGGTCTGCTTGCGCGTGTACTCCTCGGGCACCTTCTCGCGGTGCTTGTGCGTGATCTCGATGTAGTAGCCGAAGACGCGGTTGAAGCCGACCTTGAGGGTCGAGATGCCCGTGCGTTCGGCTTCCTGAGCCTGGTAGTTGGCGATCCAGGCCTTGGCGTTCTTGCTGAGGTCGCGCAGCTCGTCGAGGCTGGCGTCGTAGCCCGTGCGAATCATCCCGCCATCGGTGATGCCGGCGGGCGGCTCGTCGACCAGCGCGCGGGCCAGGACCTCGGCCAGGTCCTCGAAGCAGAGGACGCGCTCACGCAGCTCGGCGAGCGTGCGGCTGTAGACCGCGCCCAGCAGGGTCTTCAGCGGCGGCAGGGCCTCGAGGCTCTGGCCGAGACTGGCGAGATCCCGTGCGTTGGCGCGGTTGACGGCCACACGGGCGAGGATGCGCTCGACGTCGCGGATCGTGCCCAGCACGTCGCGGACGTCGCGCCGCAGGAAGCCGTCCTTGACGAACTCCTCCACGCCGTCGAGGCGCCGCTCGATGGCGGCCTTCTCCGTCAGCGGGGCGAGGATCCAGTCGCGTAGCATGCGCCCGCCCATGGCGGTGGACGTGCGATCCAGGACCGAGACCAGCGTCATGTCCCGGCTGCCGTCGGCGCGCTTCACCAGGTCGAGGCGCCGGCGGGTCATGTTGCCGAGGACGAGCACGCCCTCGGGGTCGTGACGCTCGATGCGCGTGACATGGCCGAGGCTGGTGAGCTGTGTGTCCTTGAGGTACTCGAGGACAGCGCCTGCGGCGCCCTGGGCCGCGGTCATGCGCTCCATGCCGAAGCCCGTGAGGCTGGCAACGCGGAAGTGCTCCTTGAGCGCGCGCAAGCCGCTCTCCGGCTCGCTGGTCCACGGCGGCACGTAGGTGATCGAGGTCGTCAACTCCGCGGCGATGCGCGCGCCGAGTTCCGTGCCGGCATCGTTCTCCGGTAGGAGCACTTCGGCCGGCTGGATGCGTGCGAGCTCGTCGAGGACGGCATCCGGGCCAAGCTCGGCGACGAGGAAGCGCCCCGTCGAGAGATCGACCCAGGCGATGCCGACGCGCTTCTTGCGGGACTTCTTCGGCAGGGGCGTGACCGCGAGGAGGAAGTTGCTCTCGCTCGGGTGCAGGGACTCGTCCTCGGTGACGGTGCCCGGGGTCAGGACACGTACGACCTCGCGCTCGAGCAGGCCCTTCGTGGTCTTGGGATCGCTCATCTGCTCGCAGATGGCGACCTTGTGGCCGCGCTGCAGGAGGCGCTGCATGTACCCGTCCGCCGCCTTCACGGGAACGCCGGCCATCGGCACCTTGCGCTCCTTGTCGCGTGCGGTGAGCGTCAGGCCGAGCTCGCGCGACGCGAGCTTGGCGTCGTCATGGAACATCTCGTAGAAGTCGCCCATGCGGAAGAAGACCAGGGCGTCCGGGTAGCGACGCTTGGCTTCGGCGTACTGGGCCATGGCGGGAGTCTTGGCCACGCTCGGGAGTCTCCGGGGTCGGGATGCGAAGGCGGAGCGTAGCAGCGCCCGCCGACGCGAAAAGCCCAGGGAACGGGCTTCTGTGGCCTGCGTTGGGGGCTCCGCCGTGGAGAACCCGTGGACTTCCCGTGGAGAACCGCCGCGGCTAGCGGCGGCTGCCGAAGACGACGATCGAGCCGCCGATGGGGACGTCCTGGACGGGGCGCTGGCCCTTGGCGTCGTGGGAGGCGTTGGAGAACGTCAGCGGCACGGCCTGCCAGCGTCCGGTCTGGTCGATGCGGAACGCCATGAAGTGCAGGTGCGGCTCGGAGGACTCTCCGCTGTTGCCGACGCGCCCGATCACCTGCCCGGCCTTCACCTCGGTCTCCAGGGAGAGTCCCTTGGGGATGCTGCGGTGGCGCAGGTGCAGGTAGGCCGTATGCAGGCCATCCGGATGGCGGATGATGATGTGGTTCGTGTAGCAGTTCGTGGCGGCGCCGCGGTAGCCCGGGTTGTCCCGCTCCGCATCGCAGTGCGCGACGATCACGCCGTCGGCTGCCGCACGCACAGAGCGGTTCCAGGCGAAGTACGAGTCGTTCTTGTGCGGGTCGCCCCGGTGGGTGCGGCCCTGCTCGAGGACGACCAGGTCGTAGGCGTAGCGGTGCTGCGGCCGCGTGTACCCCGCGTGCAGGTCGGTCTGCCCGGGGCCATTGCTCAACTGCCAGGTGCCGAGCACGGGGCCGCGTACGGCTTCGGGCTTCACGCGGGTCACGGGCCACGTGCGGGTAAAGGACGCGGGGGTGCCGTCGAGGGTCACACTGGACTCGATGCGCAGCAGCCCCTTCTGGAACTTCTCGTCGACATCGATGCGGCGCACGAAGGGCCACAGCACGGCGCGGTCGCCGCGGGCGTCGAGGCCCTTCCAGCGCAGCGGCTCGCTGGCGCCGCGATCGCTGCCAACGGACACGCTCGTCTTGACGTCGGTGGGCGTGTTCCCATCGAGGATCTGATGCTGGCCGACCAGCATGACCGACGACGTGCCGTCGGAGAAGCGTACGGCCTCCAGCGGTCCGACGACGCCGATGCCGAACGGCCACGACGGCTCGTAGGCCGCCGGGCGCGTGTAGCCGAGGCGCACGATGGGGGTGACGACCTCCGCGTGGCCGTCCCGCGCGTAGAGGGACAGCAGCGTATGGCTTGCCGGGGTGGACGCGGCGTACTCCTGTCCGGCGATGCGCGTCCGTGCGTCCGCCGGGATATCGAGGGCCCCGCGGAAGAACGACCCATCGACGGGATCGGGATCCAGCGGGATCAGCCAGCCCCCCGGATGGGCCAGGAACAGGTTGCCCTCCAGGAGCTGGTTCGCGTCCTCGCCGCGGCTGTCCGCCTCGGCGTCGAAGCGGAAGACGAACTGCCCGACGCGACCGAAGTCCTTGAATGTGGCGCTGCCTTCGAAGCCCAGGGCCGAGCGCGTGCGCGGGCGGGGGGCGGCGGCCGCATCGTCCTCGGAAGGCGTCTCCGCCGGCTCCCCGGCGGGCTCCTCCTCGGCTGCGGCCGGGGGCAGGTCCGCCGGGAGCAGCAGCGCCGCCATCAGGAGGCAGGCGGCGAACCAGCGAATCGTGGGCATGGGATCTCCAGCGGCGGCGCGCCCACGATCGCGGGGCGATCTGGGTGGGCGGCGCTGCGCCGCCCCCACGGTATCCTGCCCCGCCCATGGTTCCCGACACAGCCGATCCCCACGCGCCGTTCCCCCCGCCGACCCCTCCGGATGGAGCGGGCGATCCCCAGGCCCTGCTGCGCTCGCTGCCGGCCGTCAACGAGGTGCTGGAGGCCATCGGCGCGGCCGATCTGGCCGTGGCGCCGCGGGAGGAGTGGGTCATCGAGATCCGGCAGGCCCTGGCCGACCTGCGCGCCAAGGTGCTCGGGGGCGGGATGGGGCCGGTCGTGCTCGGCAAGGCCAAGCGGCCCCAGGCGCTGCGCGCCACGGCCCTGCGGCGCATCGAGCGCAAGCGCGATCCCGGCTGCGTGCGGGTCGTGAACGGTGCCGGCGTGGTCCTGCATACGAACCTCGGGCGCGCGGCGATGCCGGCCGCGGCCCACGAGGCGCTCGCCCAGGAGGCCCACGGCTACCAGCTCCTCGCGGCCGACGCGACGGGCGGGGAACGCTCGCCGCGGGAGCGGCATCTCGAGCAGCTCTTCCAGCAGCTGACGGGGTGTGAGGCGGCGACCGTCGTCAACAACAACGCCGCGGCCACCATGATCGGCCTGGCGGCGCTCGCACGGGGACGCGAGGTGATCGTGGCGCGTGGCCAGCTCGTCGAGATCGGGGGGGCGTATCGCATCCCCGAGGTCATGGAGCAGTCCGGTGCGATCCTCCGCGAGGTGGGCACCACCAACCGCGTGCATCTCAAGGACTACGAGAACGCCATCAACGAGAACACGGCGCTCATCCTGCGCGTGCACACCTCGAACTACCGCGTCGAGGGCTTCCAGGGCGAGGTCGACCTCGACGACATGGTGGCCGTGGGGCGCGAGTACGGCGTCCGCGTGATGGACGACCTCGGCAGCGGCGCGCTCGTGTCCACCAAGCTGCAGGGGTTGCCCGAAGAGGAGCCGCTGATCGCCAAGAGCGTCGAGGCGGGCGTCGATCTGATCACCGCCTCCGGCGACAAGCTCATCGGTGGCCCGCAGATGGGGATCATGGTCGGCACGCGCGAGTGCGTGGCGCGGGTGCGGGCGCACCCGCTCTACCGCGCCGTGCGCTGCGGCAAGCTGGGCCTGATCGCGATGGAGGCGACCCTGCGCCTCTTCCTGAACCAGGACACCCTCAACGACACCCACCCGACGTATCGCATGCTGACCGCGCAGCAGCCCGAGCTGCTCGAGCGCGCCGCGCCCCGCGCGGCGCGCCTGCGGGCCAGCGGCCCCGGGGCCGACGGCCGCGTGCGCGTCGAGGTCGAGAAGGCCGGCGATGCCGTCGGCGCCGGCTCGATGCCGACGGTCGAGCTGCCCGGCGCCGCCGTCTCCCTGGCGTGTACCGGCGCGGCTGGTCTCGAGGCGGCTGGTCTCGAGGCGGATGGTCTCAAGGCGAGTGGTCTCGAGGCGGGCGAGCTGGCGCGACGCCTGCGCGCCCATCGACCGCCCGTGTTCACGCTCGTCCACGACGGGCGCGTGCACGTCCATGTGCGCACCCTGCAACCCGGCGACGACGAAGATGTCGCCGCGGCCCTGGCGGCCGCTTGGGAGGAACCCTCCGCATGAGCCCCACCTTCGAGAACGTGCGCCTGACGCAGTTCGCCAGTGCCGGTGGCTGAGCGGCCAAGGTCGACAAGGGTCGCCTCGAGGCCCTTCTGGCCCCCGTGCGGGTGCCGTCCCATGACCATGTGCTTGTCAGTTCCGATACGGCCGATGACGCCGGTGTCGTGCAGATCCGACCGGATCTTGCCCTCGTCCAGACCGTGGACTTCTTCCCGCCGATGGTGGACGACCCGGTGTGGTTCGGCCGCGTCGGCGCGGCCAACAGCCTCTCCGACGTCTACGCGATGGGTGGCGAACCCGTCTCGTGCGTCTGCGTCTACGCGCTGCCCAACAACGTGCCCGACGGCGTCCCCGCGGCGATCCTGCAGGGCGCGGTCGAGAAGTGCGAGGAGGCCGGGGCTCCGCTGATCGGCGGGCACACGGTCGTCGACACCGAGATCAAGTTCGGCCTGGCCGTCACCGGCACGGTGCACCCGGACAAGATCGTGGCCAATGCAGGGGCGCGTCCGGGCGACAAGCTCGTGCTGACCAAGCCGATCGGCAGCGGCTACCTGTGCACCGCCATCAAGCGCGGCACGCTGCCCGCCGACGAGACCCTGCGTGTCATGGAGGTGATGGCGGAGCTCAACAAGGCCGCCGCCGTGGCGATGGTCGAGGTGGGGGTGAACGCCGGGACGGACCTCACGGGCTTCGGCCTTGTGGGGCACGCCTGCGGCATGGCCGATGCCTCGGGTGTGACCCTGCGTCTCGAGGCCGCGGCCATCCCGTGGATCGAGGGGCTCGAGGCCCACATGACCCCCGAGAACACCTGCGGTGGCCTGACGCGCAACCTCGCCTACGCCGACAAGCATGTGGCCTGGCGCGGGGGGAGCGACCTGCAGCGGGCGGCGATGGGCGACCCGCAGACGAGCGGCGGGCTCTTCCTGAGCGTGCCGGACGAGAACCTCGACGCGTTGCTCGCGGCGTTGGAGCAGCAGGGCGTCGGTTGCCGGGCGGTGATCGGCGAGGTGATCGCGCGTGACGGCGACACCTCGGTCGAGGTCGTCTAGGGGCACCCCGCGGGGGGAGAGGCCGTTCATGGCCAGGTAGCCCGCCCGCAGCTGCGCCAGGACGGCCTGTACCCGATCCCGCCGCCAGGAGGCACTGCAGAAGGCACTGCAGGCGGCCTGCACCTCGTAGGCGGTGACGGTGCGCAGGGCCCGCGCGAGGGCCGGTTCGTTGCCCCGTTCGAGTTCGAACAGGGCGTGGAGCAGGAGAGCGAGAAGCACGGGGTCGCCCTCGCGCGGCGCGCGGAGGGGGTCACATCGACCCGGTGGCCTTGGTCGCCCCCGTGCGCCCGCGTAGATTGGGCTCCCGCGGAGGAGGGGGGCTGGGTGCGGCAGGAAGAGCTCGAGCACCTGCGCGGACGGCTGCGCGCCCTGACCGCGGACAGCGACACGGACGCCCTGCGCCGCGCGGCCCTCCTCTCGACCCTCGAGCAGGATCTGATCGGCTTCACCGCGCGCGCGGCCAGCGACGACGCCGGCTTCGCACGCCACCGCGGACTGCCCGCCCTGACCTTCGCGGCCGACTGGCGCGACCAGATCGCGGAGCAGGAGCTCGACGCCGACACGGGGGCCGAGCGCCTCGTGGAGCAACTCGTGGAGGACGACGCCTGGAGCTGGCGTCAGCGGGCGGGGGAGGCGGCCGACGCCGGCAGCGCCGAGGCCTGCTTCCAGGGGCTGCGCGAGGCGACGCTGCTCGACACCGAGGCCGTGACCCGTCGTCATGACGGCCATGCGCTCGAGCCGCCGCTGGCGAGCCAGCGCGAGCCGCTGCGCGTCGCGTACCTGGCGGCGATCGAGCGCGAGCAGCCCGGGGAGTCCGTGCGCGCGGACTGGGCCTCGCGGATCGCCGATGCCGCGGACGTCGTGCTGACGGCGGTGGACGACGTGGGGCCGCACTGCGCGGCGGTGCACATCGACCTGATCGCCTCCGACATCGACTGGCAGCTCGCGCACGTGCCGACGCCGGATCGAGCCGCGGCGCGACTGCGGCGCAAGCGTCGACGGCTGGCGCGCGAGACCCAGGAGCGCGAGCTGCAAGGGCGGCTCGAGGATCGCTTTGGCGCGAAGCGCGTGCGGCGCTTCGACAAGATGATCGTCTGGCTGATCTTCCTGGTCCTGGCGATCCTGGCCGTGGAGGTTGCGTGCTCCGAGGTCGTCGGCGTCGACGAACTCGGCAACGACATCATCGAGAGCAGCCTCTCCGACGAGGTCCACATCGGCCTCGCGATCCTCGACACACTCGCGTGTTTCGTCTTCCTGCTCGAGTTCTTCGTGAAGCTCAAGATGGTCGATGGCCGCGCTCGCTGGTTCCTGCGCCACTTCCTGATCGATCTCGTGCCATCCGTGCCGGTTGGTCTGATCGCCGTGTCGGTGCATGTGCTGCACGCGGGCGAGGGCCTCAAGGCCGCAGAACTCGCACGCGTGCTGCGCGCCTGGCGCCTGGCCCGCGTCGTGCGCCTGACGCGCTACGCGCGTGCCATCGGGTTCCTCGCGCGCGGTTTCGATCGCATGGGGCGGCGCTACAGCCACCTCCTCAACCACGACATCGTGCTCTTCCCCACGCGCGAGGAGCGGCGGCGGGCTGATCGCCAGGACGAGAGCCTCTCGGCGCGCGTCTGGCGCCTGCGCTCGGCACTGAACAGCGAGTGGCGCGAGCTGCTGCACGCGGCGCCCGAGGCGGCGCAGGTCGAGGTCGCGGCGGCACGGGTCCGCGGCATCGAGGCCGCGCGTGCACGTGGACTCACGCGCACCGTCCGGCACGCCGAAGTGCACGCGGCGACCGCCGCGCGCGAGCTGCCCGCCGACCAGATGCTGCGCAAGCTCGACAGCGTGTCACCGGCCCAGCTCGAGGCGGACCTCGGCGGCGACTTCGTCGCCCGCATCGCGCGGGCGGTGCGCGCCTTCGCGCGCCCTTCCGTGCGCTGGCTGCCCGTGCTGCGGCGCTACGTGCCGCGGGTGGCCCCGCACATGTCCGCGGCGGAGGTCGCGGCCTCCGCGAGCCACACGGCCGCGCGCGAGCTGCGCCGGCATCATGACCGTTGGTTCTGGTTCGCGGACCTGCACGGCACCGTCACACCGTCGGAGTTCGTCGATCGCGTCGGCACGACGATGGTGCGCAGCAGCTTCCGGCCCGCGTACCGCCTGGCGCTGTTCGGTGTGGGGTACCTGCTGGTGCTGGGCGTGATCCAGCTCTTCGACGCGCGCGGCCTCGATTGGCTGGCCTCCTTCCTGGAGCGCTTCCTCGGACCGGTCATCTATGTGCTCGGCGCGATCTGCATCTTCGTCCTGGGCATCGGCTGGTGGCTGAAGCGCCTGGCCGGCCAGGCCACGAGCTTCTACGAGCAGACCGTGCAGGCGCAGTTCCTCGCATTGACCGAGGCGATCAAGGGACGCTACATCGATCGCGATGCGACCTTGTTCGACGCGCGCGTGTTCCGGGCCGAGGAGCTTGCGCTGGGGGTCGCGCACGAGGACAGCGGTCAGACACGGAGTGAGCTGTTCGGCGCGGCCGTGCGGCACTGGCTCGTGCAGGCTCGGGCTGGGCGCGATCTCGGCAGCCTGACCGACGCGATGGAGCGTGCGATCCTGCTCTACCGGGATGGCCTGGACGGCGCGCTGTTCGGCGAGTCCGATTCGCGCACGACGAGTCAGTTGATCGGCAACCCCGCGCTGCGGCAGATGCGCGGGCTTTCGCTGCGCGTGGATCGCAAGGAGCGCGCGGCGTTGCTGGCGCTGGACCTCACGAACTCGCGCTCTGCCGTGCGGGGCCCGTACCTGTGGTTCTCCTTCATCTCGAAGGCGATCGCCCAGGCGGTCGCGCGTCTGGTGGTCGAATACAACCGCTATGCGATTCCCCTGGGGGAACTGCCGTTCTGCTCGGATCGCGAGCGCATTCGCTACGAGTCGTGGATCTCGAGCGGCAAGCCGCCGGAGGGAGAGGTCGAACGGCTGCACCTGCAGCGTCGCGGCTACATCACGACCGCCTTCACCGCCCTGCACTTCCTGGATGACGACCCCGGGCGCGATCAGGAGGTGGAGGAGCGCTTCGGCACCGAGGTGCGGCGCAACCTGCAGCGCGATCGTCGCGGGCTCTTCCGGGAGGTGTTCGGAACCTACCCCCTGCACGCACGACCCAAGGACCAGCGCGTCCTCAATCTGTACCGCGTCTACGACCGCTGGTTCGGTGGCGGGCGTGCGTTCGTGATCCCCCTGCGGGTGTTCTGGCGCTGGCTGAAGATGGTCGGCCGCCTCCTGCGCTGGCTCCTCAAGGCCATCTCCGAGATCCGCACACCGCGCACGCGCGGCGACCTCGGCGGCGCCACGGAGTCCGACTTCCACGCGGCGCAGCGCAAGATCGGGCGTATGCGGGACCCGATCGTCTGGGCGAGCCTCTGGCAGCGTGCCCGGTTCGATGCCGAGTACCTGGGGGTGCGCGTGCCGGGGGCGGCCGAGACGGGGCTCGAGAACGCCGGCTGGGAGCAGGACCTGCAGTTCCTCGATGCGACGGGCCGCCAGCGGCGCCAGCTCGAGGGGGAGCAGGCCCGGGCCGAGGCCGATGTGCGTCGCCTCGCGCAACTGATCGAGACGCGGGACCTGCTCGGCCGTGCGGCGCGCATCATCGGCGTCGAGCCGGAAGCGCTGGGACGCGAGCACGTGCGTGCGGCGACCGTGGCCTACCGGGGTGACTTCCGGGGCGTCCGTTCCCTGCTCTCCTGCGGGGAGGTCCTGCGCGAGACGCTGGCGGGCGTTCTCGACCGGCCGCCCCTGCCCTGGTCGTGGTGGCCCCGTCCGCGACTCTGGCTGGCCTTTCACCGCTGGTGGAAGCAGCACGGCCGCGACGATCGCGGCAGCCGCAAGGGCATGTGGCGTGCGGTGGTCCACGACGTGGGTGGGGCGCGCTACGCCCTCTTGGCATGGAGCGGCTTCGGTGAGGACGGCGCGTTCGAGCGCGGGGCGGATCGCCTCGCCGACCTGCTACGCAACCCGGGACGCATCAGCGAGCAGATGGTGACCCTGCGCATCGTGCAGACGCTGGCGCTGATCGATCTGCGGATCTACCGCGAGCACGTCTACCGCCTCGGCGGCTACGGCGAAGACGGCGACGATCCGGGGCCGGTCCTTGCGGGGGATCAGGTGATCGATCGACCGCCGTCCACCGCGAGCGTGTAGCCCGTCACGTACGGTGCCTGCAGCAGGAACAGCAGAGCCGCCGCGATGTCGTCGGGGCTGCCCCAGCGTTTCAGCAGGGTGGCCTGGATCGCCCGCTCGCCCTGGGCAGGGTCCTCCCCGGCCGGGGGCAGGATCGGCCCCGGCGCGATGGCGTTCACGCGCACGTGGGGGGCAAGGAGCTTGGCGAAGCCCTGGGTGAGGTTGACGACGGCGGCCTTGCTCGCGCTGTACGGGACATAGCCCGCGTACGGCCGCAGGGCGGAAATGCATGCGATGTTGATGATGTCGCCGTGCCCCTGCGCGACCATCGTCTTGCCGGCCGCCAGGCTGGTGGCGTGGACGCTTGCTGCGTTGACGCGCATGTGGCGATCGAAGTCCTCGGGGGCGAGGGTGGCCAGCGGCGTGCGCTCGAAGATGGCAGCGTTGTTCACGAGCACATCCAGCCCACCCAGGGTGTCCTGCGCCTGCTGCACGAGCGCGACGCACGCCTCGGCAACGCCCAGGTCGGCCTGGGCGACGGTGGCCACCACGCCCACCGCGCGGGCTGCGTCCGCCGTGGCCACGGCCCGGGCCGGGTCGGAGCGATGATGGACGACGACATCCGCACCGGCCTGCGCCAGCGACATGACCATGGCGCGCCCCAGGCGCCGTGAGCCACCGGTGACCAGTGCCTTGCGGCCTGCGAGAGGGCGATGGGTGCTATCGGTTCCGCGCATGACTACCTCTTGGCTGCGCATTGTGCATGGCCGATGTTCGACAGGCACCCCAAACAGGATGGGGCGCTCGTGAAGATTGGCGTAGGTTCGGATGAGGCGGGTACAACGCCCCCGCATTCTGTGATCGGCGCCTCCCCCCAATCCATGGCGCTCGGATCGCGTATTGGAGATGACTCGAATGGCTGACGCCCGTGCACACGTGACCCTGCTCGTCGACTTCGCGAACCTCCGCCAGCAGCTCACGCCCGAGGATGGCAGCGCCGACGCGACGCCCGCCGGTCGTGACATCGCCCGTGCCCTCGTGAAGTATGCCGGTGGCGTGGGCCGCGTCGGCGTCGCCCGGGCCTATGCCGACTGGACCCGCGAGCCCGAGCTCGCGCGCCAGCTCAACGGCACCCGTCTCGCGCCCGTGCTCGTGCCCGCGACGGAGGACGGCGAGGACCGCAGTCACATCCGCCTGGCAATCGATGCCATGGAGGCGCTCTACGGCGGCGACGAGCCCGATGCCTACGTCCTCGTCACGAGCGACCTCAGCCTCGTACCCCTCGTGCAGGCCCTGCGCGGTGACGGCAGCGAGGTCGTGGTCGTGGCCTCGAGCGCGACGCCGGTCGACGAGCTCAAGGCCGAGGCCGACCGCTTCGAGGCTTTCGAGGACGTGCTTGCCGGCAAGGAAGCGACGGCCGTCACGCTGCGCCCCTCGCGCGATCGCGCGCCGGGCGGCCGCTCGTCCGACGGCGGCGCCGGTCAGGCGGGCGGACGCCGCGAGGAGCGCGCCGCGGCGCAGCACGATCGCCCCCTGCTGACCGAGCCGAACTTCGAGAACTACGACTGGACGAGCTTCGTCCAGCTGATCGACGAACTCGAGCAGCGTCTGCCCTTCGTCGGCGTGCGCTACCTCGTCAACAAGGTCCTCGGCCCGCACAACTGTGCGATCGATGACCCGCGCATCAAGCGCGACCTCATGAACGAGGCGGTCGACGAGGGGCTGATCGAGATGTACACGGTCGGGAACGTGAACGATCGGACCGATCCGGTCACGGCCTGCCGTCTCGATCGCGAGAACGAGATCGTCATCGAGGTCCTGAAGGCCGCGGCCGAGGCCGAGGCGGCCGAGGCCGAGGACGCGGTCGAGGCCGACGATCTCTCCCCCGTCGTGAACTGATCGTGACCCGGATTCGTCTCGCGCCCCGGACGGCGCTTGACCGACCCTCGTCTTGCGGCATCTAGTAGGCTTCTGAGCCCGCGTTCCGGCATCCGGGACGCTTGGGACAGTTGCTTGGAGGCAAGGGCCCATGATCGAGGCACGGGACCTGACGAAGAACTACGGAGCGGTGCGCGCCCTGCGTGGCATCGACTTCCAGATCGAGTCCGGCGAAGTCGTCGGCCTGCTCGGTCCGAACGGCGCGGGCAAGTCCACCGCGATGCGCATCACCACGGGGTTCCTGTCCCCGACGAGCGGCAGCGTGACGGTCGGCGGCATCGAGGTGCTGGACGACCCCCACGCCGTCCAGACGCAGATCGGCTACCTGCCGGAAGGCAATCCGCTCTACCTGGACATGCGCCTGCGCGAGGCCCTGCGGTTCACCGCGGCCGCGCGTGGCCTGACGGGCGACGAGCGGCGACGCGCCATCGGCGCCGCGCTGGATGACGCCGGTCTGCTCGGCCGCGAGCACCAGATCATCGCCTCGTTCTCGCGCGGCTTCCGCCAGCGCGTCGGCCTGGCCACGGCGCTGCTGCATCGTCCGCCGATCCTCATTCTCGACGAACCCACCTCCGGTCTGGATCCGAACCAGCAGACGGAGATGCGCAAATTCGTGCGCAGCCTCGCCGAGGCCCACACGATCGTCTTCTCTTCGCACATCCTGCCCGAGGTCGAGGCCGTCTGCGATCGCGTCATCGCGATCCACAAGGGACAGGTCGTCGCGGACGGCACCGTCGAGGAAGTGCGCACCCAGGCCACGGGGGGCGCGACGGTCGGCATGATCGTACGCGGTGCCCCCGAGGCGGCGCGTGCAGCCTTCGAGGGACTGCCCTTCGGCTCCGTGGAGGCTTGCGAGCGTGATGCCCAGGACACGGGCCTCGTGCACGTGCGTCTCAGCACGGGGGGCGAAGAGGGGATCGCCGCACGCGAGGCCATGAGCAAGGCCGCGTACGAGGCCGGCCTCGGGCTCGTCCACCTGGCCGTCGAGCGCGCGAGCCTCGAGGATGCCTTTGCCGTCCTGACACCCGACGATGCGGACGACATCGGTCCCGCCAGTGACCACGTCACGATGGACGACCTCCATCCCCAGGACTCCGAGCAACCGGACGACTCTGCAAACGAGCAGAAGGGAGATGACGATGTGGCCTGATTTCGTCGCCGTCTACCGCAAGGAGTTGAAGTCCTACTTCGTCAGTCCGATCGCGTACATCGTGATCGCGCTGTTCGTGGGCTTCCTTGCGTGGCGCTTCTTCTTCGACCAGGAATTCTTCATCTACAACAAGGCCGAGCTGCACCGCGGCCTGTTCTTCCAGTTCGAGCGCGTGCTCGTCGTGGTCGTGGCCGTGATCGGCATGCGCCTGTGGAGCAGCGAGTACTTCGGCGGCACCATCGAGACGCTCATGACGCTGCCGATCAAGACCGGCGCGCTGGTTCTCGGCAAGTTCTTCGCCGCGCTCACGCTGATCCTCGTCTGCTTCATCGGCTCGGTCGGCATCCCGATCACCGTGGCCAACCTCGGTGAACTCGACTGGGGGCCCGTGGTGGGGGGCTACTTCGGTGCATTCCTCTTCAGTGCGGCGCTGCTCGCGCTCGCCTTGTGGATCTCCTCGCTGACCCGTCACCAGATCATCGCGTCCCTGCTTACCGGCTTTATCGGTGGGGCCTTCGTCGTGATGTACGAGTTTGCGGACAAGGTCGGCGGCTCTCTGGGTAGCGTGTTCGAGCAACTCTCGCTCGCATCGCACTACCAGGCCATGGGGCGCGGTGTCATCGACATGCGTGACGTCCTCTTCTTCGTCAGCTTCATGGTGTTCTTCCTGTACCTCAACGCCCAGACCGTCGAGAACCGGAGGTATCGCTAACCATGCAGGGACGTAATTTCCGCGTGCGTTCACTCTCTTGGCTCAGTGGCTTCCTGCTGCTGGCCGTCCTCGTGATGTTGAATGCGGTCCTCGCACGCGCCGCCACGCGCATCGACCTGACCGAGGAGGGGCTGTACACCCTCTCGGACGGCTCCCGCAAGATTCTCGGCGAGCTCGAGGATCCGGCGACCATCAAGGTGTTCTGGGCCGACGTGCCCGTGCGCTTCGATCACACCAAGC
>JARGNS010000035.1:8917-14386 GCA_029213105.1 Planctomycetota bacterium | reverse complement strand
CGCGAGGCTCGGGACCTGCGGCGGCATCGGCGGCGGCGGGCCCGCGGGCAGCTCGCTCGTCTGGACGTGGTTCACGAAGGCAGCCAACGTGAGGGCGGCGACGGCGACGGAGCAGAACAGGGCCATGCGATTCATCGGGACACTCCATATCTGGCGCGCAGTGCAGGTCTTGCACGCATGCCAGGTTGCTTGAAACGGATGAGGAGCTCGGCCACCGCGAGGTTGACGACGAAGCTCAGCCAGATGGAAGCGACGTAGGCCGGGGCCACATCCACGGCGTGCAGCAGGATGAAGAACACGCGGAAGGTCAAGGCGCTCGCCGCCATGGCGTAGCTGCGGATCATCCAAGGCACATGGCCGCGGAAGTCGCGCGCACGGACGCGCTCCAGTCCACGCCATGTCGTGTAGAAGAAGACTGCGCCCAGGACGAGGAACCCGAAGCGACCGGCCATGCCGCCCTTGGCAAAGACCGCCATGTACATCCCGGCCGGCGCGGCGAAGCCGAGCACGCTGACGACGTAGGTCCAACCCAATGCGCGATGCAGGCGCGGTGCCCGCCGCAGCAGGGTCTTGCTGAACTGGGGCAGCGCAGCCACGAGGCAGACCAGGCCGCTGGTCACATGCACGTAGAAGCAAGCGCGCCAGAGCACGCTGCGGTAGACGTCGGCCTTCTCGAGCAGGAACGGGGCGTCACCGCCGAGGGTGAAGTAGGGCAGCGTGCTCTCGATGACCAGGGCCGTCGTCGCGGCGAAGAAGAGCATCAAGAGCGCCTGCGGGATGCGGCGGGCCGGGCTGCGCACCGTCATGATCGGACCTCCATCGCTCATGGATGAAGGTACGGATGCGGAGCCCGCCGGCTCGCACAAGGTGCGCAACGCGGCCGCAACTCTTCTGCAAGGCGCGCGCAAGCACGGCCTTTGCATTGCAAAGCCCGTGCAAGCCGCACGCGGTGCGCGGGCTACTCGTCCTTGTGCTTGGGCAGGCCGAGTCGCGTCAGCAGGGCATCGAAGGTCGGCTCCGCGCTCTCGCTCGTGAGTCCTCCGGTCTCCTTCGACGGGTCGGCACCGTGCCCCTCGATCTGCAGACACTCGAAGCAGATGACCAGGTCGACCGTGCGGTCGCCCTTCTCCACACGCAGCCCATGCCGCGGGCTGAAGCAGGAGGCCACGGTGTCGTTGTTCTCGTTGAGTGCGCGGTAGAGCGCCGCGACGAGAGCCGGTCGATCCGCCGCAGGCACGTCGGCTCGGCCGAGGACGGGGTAGTCATGGAAGGGTGCGTGCGCCGTCGCGGGCGCCTCGTCCGACCCCGGATAGGGGAACAACGCCAGGATCTCCATGCGCTCCGCCTGCTCGAGCACGTCCCGCGCGTCCCCGGGCAGCAGCTCGAGGACGCCCTCGCCGTCGCGGCCGGCCACGGGCGTGGGCGCCTCGACGGGGGTCTCGGCCCCGCCCTTCGGGGCCGGCGGCGTCGCGTCGCCGCCGCACGCGGCGAGGAGACTCAGCGCGGTGAGGATGGTGAAGAGCAGGGTCACCTGGCGCATGCAGAACCTCCCGAGCGCACCGGGGCGCGTCGCGGTCATCATGCCCGCCGGGCGGGGGTAGCGCACGCCGATCAGTCGACGATCGTCGCGCCGGTCATGCGGTTGATCTTCACGATGCGATCGCCGTGGGTCTCGCTGACCAGGATGGTCTCGGTGCCGGGCAGGATCGCCATGGCCCGGATCTCGGCGAACGCCGTCAGACCGCGCGCCGTCACCACGCCCGTCGTGCGATCGATGTCGACCAGGAAGCGCGTCGCCCGATCGACGGCGACCAGTGCGTCGCTCACCGGGTCGTACGTCATGGCCTCGATCGTGTCCGCGGCTGCGGGGCTCAGCTCCACGACCAGGTGGGAGGTGCCATCGGTCGTGTCGAGGATCAGCAGCTCGTCGGTATCGGAGTCGACGGCGTAGAGGACACCGTTCGTGGAGTCGAAGGCCATCGCCCGGATGCCGCTGCGGGCCAGGGCCCCCGGCAGGCCGACGGGCTCGACGGCGCCCCCCACGGCGATCGCGATCAAGGTCTGCGTGGTGCTCTCCGCGGCGTAGACGATGTCCGCCGCAGCGTCGTACGCCATCGCCTCGATCTCCAGCGCGCCGGCCTCACTCAGCGGGTTCGCCGTCTGGGTGTCCGCCTCGAGGTGCAGCAGCGTGCCGGAGTCCGTATCGGCCCCCAGCAGCATGCCGCCGCGCAGGGCCAGCGCCGAGACGCGGTCGTAGGCCAGGCGCGTCGGCGGCGGAGTCGTGGGCGGAGGGGTCGTCGTCGGCGGGGTCGTGGGCGGCGTCGTAGGAGGGGTGCTCGGAGGCGTCGTGGGCGGGGTCGTCGGCGGCGTGCTCGGCGGCGTCGCAGGCGGCGTGCTCGGCGGCGTGGTGGGAGGCGTCGTCGCCGGACTCGCCGGCGGCGTCGAAGGCGGCGCGGGGACGACGACGACCTCGGCCGTGGACTCCCCGCCGCCACCACCGCAGCCCCCAGCGACCAGGAGCACCGCGGCCACCAGGGCCATGGTGGCCGTCTTCGTCGTCCGAATGCCGTGTCGTGTGGTGGTCATGGCGTACTCCCGTCGCGTCGTGCCCTTGAATCCCGCCGAGATGAGCGGGGTGGGGGCCGGCGCGTTTCGGGACGCCGTGGTCAGTCGGCCCAGGGACCGGACTTGGGAAGGCCGAACTTGCGCAGGACCGCGTCGAATGCGGGCTCCGGGGCCCGGGTCGTCGAGATCTTCTTGGTCCGTCGCTTCGGGTCCTCCGGCACCTGCAACCCCACGACGCGGACCGCGATGCACTTGAAGCAGATCAGGAGGTCCACCGTGCGCTCCCCCCGGGTGGCATGGATGCCATGGCGCGGCTCCCAGCAGCCCGCGCCCATGTCCGGACCCTCGTTCACCCCGGCGTAGAGCGCCTCCAGGAGCTGCCAGCGGTCGGCGAGGGGCACCTCGACGCGACCCAGCACGCGGTACTCGTGGAAGCGCTCGGGCAGCCGCGGCGGGTCCTCCGGACGACGCGGGCCCCGCCGAGGCTCGAGCGAGAGCAACTCGAACGAGTCGGCCTGCTCGAGGACCTCCCGGGCGTCGCCCAGCAGCAGCCAGCCCACGCGCTTGCCCTCGCCGCCGGGGACGGGCAGCCCCGCCAGGCCCCGCGGCTTGGTGCCACAGGACCCGAAGGCGGCCAGGCCGAAGAGCATCGCGAGCGAGACCAGCGTGAAGCGCATCGGCCCATGCTCGTCGCAGGCTCGTCAGTGATCCAGGCCCTTCCGGCGGCGCGTGTCCTTCATGGTGGCGCGCACCATCTTCGAGAAGCGCCGCTCCCCCTGGCGCTGGGCCAGGCGCGCGCGCTGGCTCTGCTTGCGCTCGATGAAGGCGAGCTCGCGCTGGAGCTTCACCCAGGACGCGAATCGCTCGGGATCCAGCTGCCCGGCCTCGATGGCGGCCCCGACGGCGCACCCCGGCTGCGCGACGTCGTCGACCACCTCGTCGAGGCCCTCGCCCGCGCTCCACACGCCGAACTCGCGCATGCCGGGCGTGTCCACCCAGAGCGCGCCGGACGGCAAGCGGACGATGCGGCGGGCCGTGGTCGTGTGCTGCCCGCGCTCATCACGCGCGCGGATCACATCCACATGCTGCACCTCGCCGCCGGCGAGTGCATTGACCAGCGTGGACTTGCCCACACCCGACGAGCCCACGAGTGCGATCGTCAGCCCGGGCTGCAGGTAGCCGGCGAGCACGTCGAGGCCGTCGCCCTTCAACGCACTCACCGCATGCACATCCACGCCGAGGGCGATGTCGCCCAGGGCCCGGATCGAGTCCGTGGCGTCATCGCAGAGATCGGACTTCGTGAGCACGAGCGAGGGGATCGCCCCGCTCTCCCAGATCGCGGCCAGGTAGCGCTCGATGCGCCGCGGCTCGAGATCGCTGTTGAGCGAGGTGAGCAGCAGGACGTGATCGACGTTGGCTGCGACGACTTGCGCGGTCGTGGTCGTGCCGGCCTCCTTGCGCAGCAAGGCCGTCCGGCGTGGCAGCACGGCATGGATGACGCCCTGCTCCGCTCCGGGCGAGAGCGTGAGCGCCACCCAGTCGCCGACCGCGGGCAGGGCTTCGCGCTCCTGGGCTTCGTGGCGCAGGCGCCCGGTGATCTGGGCACGGCCCTCGCCGTGCTCGGTCAGCACGCGGTAGCCGTCGCGCTGTTCTTCGATGACCCGCGCCGGCACCGTGCCGTCGTGGGCGAGGGACGCAAAGGCGTCCGCGTGGCCGGGGTCGTAGCCCCAGGCTTCAAGATGGTTCAAGACACTGCTCCGAGAGATCCACGCAGCGGTGGATCGGACATGGGATTCGTGGCGAATCCGCCTCGGTGCACGACGCGCGAGCGAGCGCGCGTTCGAGAGAACAGGGTCGTGCTAGAGAGCCCGGTGCTAGAGAGCACGTGCCCCGGAGGCGGTTCGCGCAAGGCCAAGGACGAGCTGGACTGCAATCATGAAACGCCTCCTCTCGGGTCGCGGGGGGTTGATGGGCCGCGACTGCCCTAGGGGACGCGCCGATCCGCCGCCGTGTTCCATGCCGCCGTGACACGGATCTCCCACGATGGGGGCATGCGCTGCGCCTCCATGCTCGTGCTCGTCCTCGCGGCGGGCTGCTGCGGCTCCCCGCGCCCGTGCACGAAGGTCGCGTCGGGAGGAGCACCCGCGAACGAGCCGGCCGCCCAGGCCGCGCCCGCGCCGCAGGCGGAGGCAACGCGCCGCTGGGAGCCGGGGCCGCCCGTCGACACGCACATCGCAGGCTGGAGCTGCGCGATGCCCGGCCCGGGGCGGGAGGACGAAGCCCGTGCGCACATCGAAGCGCTCTCGACGCTCGTGGGCCATGTCGCGACAGGGCCCGGCTCCACGCAGGAGAAGATCGAGGTGAAGCTCCTGCCCGGCGCGGCGCTTCGCATCGGCGACGTGATCCTGGTCATCCGGGAGACGGTGTGGATCGCCGGAGGCACGGTGCAGTCGATCGAGGGCTCCCACGCCGTGGTCGGAGATCCCGTCTGGATGGAGCGCGCGCGGATCGAGTGGCCCGGCGCCGAGGCGCGGCGGATGCACACGCGGAAGTGACCCGGCGTCAGTCGCCCGAGGTCGCCAACCACTTCGCGCGGTAGTACTCCGCGAGCTGGGCATGGTGCAGGTAGGTCAGGTGCGCTTCCGCCGCCTTGGCCTGCATGTCGAGCCCCGGCACGGCACTGCCCTGGTCGAGCAGGCGCCACGCCGCACGCGCCGTGAGTGTCTGCCCGTACTCGGCGAACCAGCGCAGGTAGTTGGCGTCGGTCGCCCCCCCACCGCGGCCCGTCTTGGGATCGGGGCGCTCCATCGCGTCGAAGGGGTCGGTGCCCAGATCGCGGCGATCGGCGTAGTCGAACACCGCCTTCACCGCCGTCGGCTTGGTCGGCTCGGCGTCGGGCAGGGC
>JARGNS010000035.1:6091-8907 GCA_029213105.1 Planctomycetota bacterium | reverse complement strand
AGCATCCACCACCAGCCTCCGGCCGCCAGGGCCGCGAGCACCAGCAGTGCGAGCAGCTTGCCGAGGATCCCACCGAACTCACCGTGTCGCGTGCGCATGGCGGAGATGCTACCGACCCCCGCCCGCGCCCCGCCCCCGCGCCAAGCGTGCTTTCGTCCGCGTACCCGGTTGACGTTCGCCCTTTGTAAGCATATCGTTCGCCTGCGCGGGAAGGGTCCGGACCGCACGATGATCGCTCCCCCCTCCTCCCCAAACCCCCAGGGTCTGGCCTCCCGCCCCCTGCGGGGGTCCAAGGCCTTCGTCCACCTGCATGCCCACTCGGCCTACTCCCTGCTGGCCGGGGCCTGCCGGGTCGAGGCCCTGGTGGCGCGCGCCTCGGCCCAGGGCTACCGCGCCCTCGCCCTGACCGACACGAACGCGGCCTACGGCCTGCCCCTCTTCCAGGCCTGCTGCGACAGCGTCGAGTTGCACGCCATCCACGGGGCCGAGATCGACGACCCCCAGCGACCGGCGGAGCGCGCGGTCGTGCTGGCCGAGAATGCCGTCGGCTACCGCAGCCTCTGCCGCCTTCTCACGCGCCGCAAGCTCGACGAGCGCTTCTCCCTCATCGACGACCTCCCCCACGTGGCCGAGGGCCTCGTGGTGCTCACCCCGTCGATCCCCCTCCTGCGGCAGTGGGCCGAGGACCTCCCCAAGGACGCGCTCCACGCCGAGCTCATCGCCCACGAACGGGAACCCGCCCAGCGCGCACTGCTCGAACAGGCCGACGCCCTGGCGCGCCCCGTCGTCGGCACCCATCGCGCCTTCTTCGACGTGAAGAAGAACCACGCGGTCCACCGCCTGTTGCTGGCCATCGGCCACCTCAAGTTCCTGCGCGACGTGCGACCCGGTGCGCTCGACCGCCATGGCCATCCGCTCGACCTCCTCCCCCCCGAAGCCCGCCTCCTACCTCCGGCCGAAGCCGCACGCGCCTTCCACGAGCGACCCGAGGCGGCACGCGCCACGGTCGCCATCGCCGAGCGCTGCACGTTCCGCCTCGACAAGCCCGCCCGGCCGCGCCTGCCGGCCCTCGACCCGGAGATGCTCGGCGAGACGGCGGCCACGGCCACCAAGGACGCGGCCTACGCACGCCTCGCCGGCCTCTGCCTGGACGGCGTCAAGCGTCGCTACGGCCGCATCGGCCCGGAGGTTCTCGCCCGACTCGAGCGCGAGCTGCGTGTCATCCAGATGCGCGGCTTCGCCGACTACTTCCTCATCGTGCACGCCCTCGCCGAGTTCGCGCGCGAGCGTGCGATCCCCGCCGTCGGCCGCGGCTCCGCGGCCAACTCGATCGTGGCCTATGCCCTCGGCATCACGGCGGTCGATCCCCTGCGCTTCGACCTGCCCTTCGAGCGCTTCCTCTCCCCGGCCCGCCGGGACTGCCCCGACATCGACCTCGACCTCGACTGGCGCGGCCGCGACGAGGTCATCCAGCACGCCTACGACACGTACGGCGACGACCGCGTGGCCATGATCTCCACGCACAACACCTTCCAGGCCCGCTCGGCGGTACGCGAAGCGGCCAAGACCCTCGGCCTCCCACCGGGCGAGGTCTCGAAGCTCGTCAAGGAGCTGCCCTGGCGCCTGGAAGGCGACCTCGACGTGGATCGCCTGCCGCCCGAGATCGCGCGCATTCCCCTGCACGAGAAGCCCTGGAAGGGATTGCTGCGTGCGGCCCAGGCCCTGCACGGCCTGCCGCGGCATCTCTCGATCCATGTCGGCGGCATCGTCATCGGCGACGGGCGCCTGGATGACTCGCTGCCCCTGGAGCGCTCGGCCAAGGGACTCGTCGTCACCCAATACGACATGCACGGTGTCGAGGACACGGGGCTCGTCAAGATCGACCTGCTGGGCAATCGCGCGCTGGCGGTCATCGCCGACGTCACGCGCGACGTGCAGACCTTCCACGACCACACGATCGATCTCGACACCATCCCCGAACAAGACGAACGCGCCGCGGAGCTTCTCTCGACGGGGCACACCCTCGGCTGCTTCCAGGTCGAGTCGCCCGGCATGCGCAACCTCGTCGTCCGCATGACCGCGCGTGATCAGGAAGACGCCATGATCGCGCTCTCCCTCATCCGCCCCGGTCCCGCGGGCAGTGGCATGAAGGACGCCTACATCCGGCGGCGGCGCGGCGAGGAAGCACCGCCCGAGGTCCACCCCGAGGTCGACCCACTCTTCGCCAATACATACGGCGTGATGCTCTACCAGGAGGACACCCTGCGTGTGGCCTCCGCCCTCGCCGGCTTCGACCTGGCGCAGGCCGATCTGCTGCGCCGCGCGCTGGGCAAGAAGCGCACACCCGAGGATCTACCGGTGATGGAGGCGGCGTTTCGTGATGGCGCCCACGGGCGCGGCATCCCGCCCGCCGTGGTGGAGCAGGTCTGGGACGACATCAAGCGCTTCTCGGCCTACGCCTACAACAAGGCCCACGCCGCCACGTACAGCCGCATCTCCTGGCAGGGGCTCTACCTCAAGGCGCGCTACCCGGCGTCCTACCTCGCGGCGGTCCTGCGCAACCGCGGCGGCTTCTACGCCGCGCGCGCCTATGTCGAGGAGGCGCGCCGCATGGGCTGTCGCATCGAGCTGCCCTGTGTGAACCGCTCCGACATCGGCCCCTACGGCCGCATGGGCGTCTTGCGCCTCGGCCTGGACCAGATCAAGAGCCTGCGTCACGGCACGCCGGCCGCCATCGTGCGCATGCGCGAAGCGCAGGGACCCTATCTCTCCCCAACCGATCTCCTGCTGCGCACCGAGATCGAGAAGCACGAGGC
>JARGNS010000035.1:0-6081 GCA_029213105.1 Planctomycetota bacterium | reverse complement strand
AATGGGGATCGCCGGGCCGACCTCGATGCGTCCGGCGCGCTCGACATCTTCGATCCCCCGCGGGGCGAGCTGCTGTGGATGCTGCGCCTCGACTTCGATCGCTACGTCCGCGCCCGCATCGAGACCCGTGAGAAGCGTTCCCTGTTCGGCCCGACGGCCATGCTCCCGCCGCCGCGCCAGATCCCCGTCCCCCCGTCCTACCGAACCGAGGAGTTGCTCGCCATGGAAGTCGAAGCCCTGGGGCTCACCGCCACCTGCCATCCCTCCGAGCTCTGGACCGAGCGCGCCAAGGAACTCGGCGCGCTCGCCACGACCGACCTGCCCCAGCACGCCGGGCAGCACGTGAAGGTCGCGGGCTGGATCGTCACCGACCGCCGCGTGCGGGTGCGCGCCCCGCGTGCGGGACAGCCCCGCAAGCGCGGCGCCGGGCGCTACATGAAGTTCCTCATGCTCGAGGACCTGCACGGCACGGTCGAGGTGACGCTCTTCCCCGATGCCTACGCCCGCGTGGGCCATCGCCTCGCCGAGGCGGGCCCGTTCCTCGTGAGCGGCACCATGCGGGACGACCACGGCGCGCTCACGCTGGACGCCCACGACATCATGGCGCTCGGTGCGCCCGCATGAGGCTGCCTCTGGACTAGACTTCCGGCAACCCCGACGACGAGGAGACCCCATGGCCTACAGCGACGAGACCAAGGCCCGCATGCAGGAACTCAACGAGCGCGTCCGCGTGGCGCGCGGGGAGCTGATCGCGCTGATGCGCGCGCAGGCGCCCGAGCCCGTCGAGGACTTCACGCTGCAGGGGCCTGACGGCGACGTGCCGCTCTCCTCGCTCTTCGGCGACAAGGACGAGCTGATCGTCATCCACAACATGGGCTCGGCTTGTCCGTACTGCACTCTGTGGGCGGACGGCTTCAATGGCCTGCAGGCGCACTTCGAGAACCGCGCGGCGTTCGTCGTGGTGAGTCCCGACACGCCGGAGCAGCAGAAGATCTTTGCGGAGGGCCGCGGCTGGACAATGCGCATGGTGTCGAATGGCGACTCGGGCTTCACGGCCGCGATGGGCTTCGTGCACGAGGACGACGGGCAGTCCTGGAACATGCCCGGGTACTCGACGTTCCGGCGCGATGCCGACGGCTCCATCACGCGCGTGGCCTACGACGTGTTCGGGCCGGGCGACGCCTACAACCCGGTGTGGCACATGTTCCCGCTGCTGCCCGAGGGGGTGAACGCCTGGGAGCCGCAGTTCGACTACGCGTAGCCGGAGTGCGGGAGGTCAGGCGACCTCGGCCTGGACCATGAAGGGCTCGTCCTGGGCGGAGGCGTCCTCGAGGGCGACCTCGGCGACGCGGAAGAGATCCTCGAGGATCTCCACGCCCTCGGAGCGACGCGTCGCACCGCCGATGCGGACATCGACCGGGACGGTGTGGCCCTCGACCTGCACCGGATCCAGCGTGACCGCCTGGCGGACGCGGTTGCTCAAGGCACGCGCCCCGTCGTAGTCGGAGTGCGTCGCGACGACGATGAACTGATCACCCGTGGAGCGGCCCACGATGTCGTGATCGCGCACGGTCTGCTTGAGCCGGCGGGCCACGCCCTTGAGCACGCCCTCGGCCACGGTGCGGCCCTCGCTGGCGCGCACGCTGTCGAGGCCGGGCACGTCGATGAGCAGCAGCGTCAGCGGACTCGAGAAGCGCTCGCAGCGACTCCACTCGGCCGTGAGGCGCTCGAACACCTGCATGCGGTTCCAGACCCCCGTGACGGGATCGATGAACGGGACCTGCGTGAGCTCGAGCTGGATCTCGTCGAGCATGCGGGTCTGCGACTTGAGCTGGGCACGAGCACGGTCCAGGGCGTCCTTGTCGGACAGGCGCTCGCCGCGCGGCCGGCCGATGCCCGCCACCTGGCCCCCGTCGATCGGGAAGAAGCGGTACTCGACCAGGCTGGCCGCACCGTCTTCGTCGGTGTGCGGCACCTCGACCATCACCTCGTCGCCGCCGGCCGCGACCACCAGTTGGCCACCCACCCGCTCGCGCGACTTGACGGGCACGAGATCCATGAAGTCCACCCCCGCCTGCGCGCCGGAGACGAGCGAGGCAAAGGCTGGATTGCAGCTGTCGAGCGTGCGGTCGGAGCGGAGGATGACCAAGAGGTCGCGGGCGTCGCGAAACAGGCTCTGGAGGGCGTCAGACTGGGGCATGGACCACGTTCGTACGGGGTTTGGTGCGTGTCGTAGGGCACGAATCCCTCGTGCCAGAGGCATCATCGTAAGCCTCGCGACGATGCTTGAGTCCCGTTTCGAACGCGCGTCAACGTGACGCACATATCTGCGGCGTTTGTGGGTCAGCGGCGCGCGATCGCGTAGCGATCCCCCGCCGAGACAACGACGAACGGTGTGCCACCCACACCCGGGGCCTCGAAGACCCCACGGCCGTCGGTGAGCCCCCGCGCACGGATGGTCTTGCCGTCGGAGACCGTCACGTAGGCGCCCCGCACCGGCGCGCCCTTGTTCGTGTCGGTCACGTAGACGCGCACCTTGTTGCCCACCTGCTGGAGCACGACCTTGAGGTCGGTCTTGATGACCAGGCAGCTGGCCTCGTGCCGTCCGGACTTGGCCACCACGAGCCACACGCCGGCCTTCGCATCCTTCACGGGCAGGGCGACCTGCGCCGCGTGCTCGGTGTGGTCGCCGGCCCCCTCGAGCGCCGTCTTCCACTGATGCGCGGGCACGATGCCCGACAGGTCGATGCGGTGCAGCCCCTCCAGGGTCTTGCGCACGGCGAAGAGCACCTGCAGGTCCACCGGGTAGGCCTTGAAGGAGGCCTCCTTCACGTTGCGGTAGCGCAGCGGGAAGGTCGTCCCCGTGGCGAGCGGCCGCATGACCGTCTCCTCGAGCACGAGCCGTTCCTCGGTGAGGAACGCCAGCGCTTCGCGGGCATCCTCGACGCCATGGGCCTGCTTGTAGTTCGCGATGGCCGCATCGAGCTCGCCCCGGGCGTGATGCACGCGACCGAGCAGGTGGTAGGCCCGCGCGCGGAAGGGGCTCCAGCCCTTGCGACGGTTCTGCTGTGTGAACTTCTCGCGCACGAGCGGCTGGGCCGCCGCACGCACCTTCTCGGCCGTCGCGTCGCTCGGCTCCTGCTCGAAGCGCCGGAAGCGCACGTCGGCGAGGAAGAAGAGCGCGTCATCGCGGTAGTGGCTGTCGGGGAAGCGACGCAGGAAGGCCTCGGCCGTGGCCGCCGCCCCCGCGAGGTCGCCCGCTCGACTCTGCGCCTCGAGCAACGCGTAGTTCGTGGTCGGCGCGAGGCGCGTCCCGGCCAGGTGCGCGGTCAGGCTCCAGAGCGCCTCGACGGTGTCCTCGTCCATCGGACGACCCACGATGCCGTCGCGTCCCGCGGGACGCGGCAGCTCGCGGTAGCGGCGGGCCCGCTGGAACGCCGCCTGGGACGTCGCGTTGATGATCGGGTAATGCCGCAGACGCGAGCCCATGCGATCGAGGGCTTCCACCTCACGACCCCGGGCCTTCAGCACGTTCGTCCAGTCCACGTCGAGGGAGAAGCCACGCGCGACCAGGTCGCGGTAGAGGCTCAAGGCGACCTCGTCGGCGCCGAGGTCGTCGTACGCCGTGGCGATCGCGCGTGCGGTGTCCAGGTCCCCGGGGATCCGACGCGGGTTGCGCCGCACGAGCTCCTCGCGCGCCTTGACGATGCCCTCCTTCGCGCCCTGGGCGATCGACGCCCGGAGCAGGTAGGTCTCGATCTCCTCGATGATCTCGTCGCGCAGGGGCTGGTCCTTGCGCAGCGCCTCGAGCAGGCGCCGGGCACCGGCCCAGTCCTTCGCGGCGAAGCGCGTCTTGGCGTCGCTGTAGATCTCGTCCGGCGTCGGGCCCACCTCGGCCTCGGGGGCGCGCGCGCCGGCCTGGGTCAGGATGCGCACGCTGCGACCGGCGGCACGGCCATGCACCTCGGGGGCATACATGGCGTAGGCCGTCGTCCCGAGCGCGGTGAACGTGCCCAGGTGCGTGGCCTGGAGGACGTACTCGAGGGTCGTCGAGCCGCGCTTCAGCTTGGTCAGGAAGAACACCTGACGGTTGTCGCGCCGCTCCTGCCAGGCGTAGGCACCCTTCGTGGTGCCCTCGAGCACCTCGAAGCCGGCAGGCAGCGGGTCCTCGACCAGGACGTAGTCCAGGTCGCGGTCGGTGGTCACCTTCAGGCGCACGAGCATGCGATCGCCGCTGCCGACGGCCTCGAGGTCTTCCGGCTCGATCTTCGGCCGGGCGCCCTCGCGCAGGATCGTGTAGCCGGGCTTCACGCGCGGGGGCTTGCCGGGCGCGGGCGCCTCGTCCGGGCGCAGGTAGCGGCGGGCGATGGTGATGCCGTGCGGCGCGGCCGGGAGCTTCTCGGAGGCCACGACACTGTCCAGACGCACGGCCCAATGGAGCGAGCCCTGCCCATCCAGACGGAAGCCAAGACGGTGGCGGCCGGCGGCCAGGGTGGCCGCCTCGGGCACGCGGAAGCGCCGGTCGGTCAGGGCAAGCGGCTCCCCGCGCGTCTCGACGCGACGCACGACCTTGCCGTCGAGCAGGATCTCGACGACGCCGCCGAAGCCCTGGACGCGGTTCTTCAGCACGTAGGCCGACACGGCACCGACGAACGCGGCACTGGCCTTGGTGGTACCGAAGCCCCCGCGCACGCGGTTGGCGAGCAGCCACTGCAGGCCGCGCTCGACGTGCGGTGACGCCACGGCCGCCTGGGCCAGGGCATGCACGGCCAGCGCGGTGGCTTCATGGGCGCTGCCCGTGAAGCAGTCACGCGGGCGACCCGCCCAATGCGTCGTGCCGTCCTTCTCGACGCGACGCTCGAGGATCAGCCGCACGAGCTCGTCGGTGTCGAAGCCGCGCTTGAGGTTCTGGGCCGCCAGCGCCATCCAGGCGAGACCGGCCGTGGAGAGGCCCTCGTTGCGACGACGGAACGTCGTCGCATAGCTCTCGGTCTCGATCGCACCCAGGGTGGCGAGCGCGAGGTGACCGAGGGCGCGTGCGTCCGGCGTCCCGGTGCGCAGCAGGCGCCGCAGGGCGCCCAGCGCGCTGTCGATCGTGCGGTCCAGGCCGCCGACGCCGTGGGCGCGCGCGGCCACGAGCCCCCGCAGCGCGTAGGCGGTCATGGCGAGGTCGCCGCAGTTGCCACGGAACCACCCGAACGAGCCGTCCTGGTTCTGCAGGTTGCGCAGGCGCACCGCGCCGCGCTTCGCCGCCTCGCGCAGGGCCGTGATGCGATCGGCATCCAGGCTCCCCGCGGCCTGCAACGCCTTGCGCGCCGAGAGGGCGGGCAGGAAGCGATGCACGGTCTGCTCGACACAGCCGTAGGGGTAGAGGCTCAGGCCCAGCAGCGCGTCGTGCACGGCGTCATGGACGCCGGGGTAGAGCATGACGGTGAGGGTCGTCGTGCCGTCGATGGCGCCCGCGGGCACCTCGAGGAACGTCTCCTGCAGCGCACCCGCGTCGGTCGACGACGTGCCGCTGCGCGCGTCCATCGTCCGGACGCCACGCGCCAGGCTCCCGAGGGACGCCTCCACGGCGTCGCCCACGAGGCCAGCACCGATGCTGGCCTTGATCGTGACGCGACCCGGTTCGAGCGCGGCGAAGTCACGATCGGAGATCGCGCGCGCCCAGGGACCGAGGGAGAGCTTCTCGTCGCTGCCCTCGAGCTGGATGCCCGCGGCGGTGAGCTTGAGCGTGAGCTCGAGATCGTCCTCGGTGTTGTTGTGCACCGCGGTCGGGATCGTCAGCCGGTCTCCCTGGGTCAGGAAGCGCGGCGGGTCGATGCGCACCAAGAGGTTGCGCTTGGCCACGACGCGACCGCGGCCTGCACCCACGAGCGCTTCGGCGGACACCCCACGGGCCGTGGCGCGCCAGGTCGTCAGGTTGTCGGGCAGCTTGACCTTGACGGTCGCCTTGCCGTCCTCGCCCGTGACGACGTGCGGTTCCCACGCGGCCGTGTCGGCGAACTGCTTGCGCACCTCGAGGGCACCGAAGGCGCCAGCACCCTCGGCCTGGAAGAGTGCCCCCAGCTTGGCGACGTC
>JARGNS010000034.1 GCA_029213105.1 Planctomycetota bacterium | reverse complement strand
TGCCATCGGAGGCAAGCGTCGCGTAGGCGCCCGGGTCATCGACGTTCTTCCACCGGCGTCCATCCACATGACTGTGCGCGCCGGCCCCGAGGCCAAGCCACGGCACGTTGTGCCAGTACGCGAGGTTGTGCAGGCTCTCCTCGCCCGGTGTGGCGAAGTTGCTGATCTCGTAACGCGCGAAGCCCGCCTCTTCGAGCCGGTCGCGTACGAGATGCAGATGGTCGATCTCGCGATCGGGACGCGGCGGCGGAAGCCGCCCCTGCCGCATGCGTTTGGTGAAGACCGTGCCCTCCTCGTACGTGAGAATGTAGGCACTGATGTGGTCGGGCGCCAACTCGAGCGCGCGCTCGACGTCGTAGGCCTGCTCGTCAAGCGTCTGGTCCGGAGTCGCCAGGATGAGGTCCAGGGACACGCGCCGCATGCCGCCGGCACGTAGCGCCTCGACACTGCGTGCGGTGTCCTCGGCATCATGGATGCGCCCGAGCGTCTCCAGGTGATGGTCGTGAAACGACTGAGCCCCCATGCTCACCCGGTCGACACCCGCCCGTCGCATGGCCGCAACCTTGGCGGGCTCCACGGAACCCGGGTTGGCCTCGACGGTCATCTCCCGCAAGTTGGATACATCGAACGTCTCGGTCAGACCGGCCAGGTACCGCTCCAACTGCTCGGCCGAGCAATGCGTGGGCGTGCCGCCACCGACGAAGATCGTCTCGGGCGCAACACGCTCACGCCAGGCCCTCGCTTCGGCGAGCAACGCGTCGATGTACGCATCGGTCTCGCCTTCACGACGCGCGTGCGAGTTGAAGTCGCAGTAGGGGCACTTGTGCGCACAGAACGGGAAGTGCACGTACAGATGCCGGATCGAGTCGGTGCCGGGCCGCGTCATGGCGGTCGACCCTACGCCACATCACGCGGAGCGGCGCACTCCGAACGTGGTGCGCAAGCGACGCAGGCCTGCGTGCTCCAGCTGGCGCACGCGCTCGCGGGAGATGCCGAGTTCGCGGCCGATCTCGCGCAGCGTCATCGGCCGCTCGATGGCGCCAATGCCGTAGCGCATGCGCACGATCTGGGCCTCCCGCGCGGGAAGCTTCTCGAGGACGTCGTTCAGGCCGGCCTGCTCGAACGCCGTGAAGTCGATCTGGTCGGGCCGCGTCGCGCGCGGGTCCACCACGGCCTCGACCGTCTCGAAGAGCAGGTCGAGAGACACGGAGGCATTGCCCGCCGGCGTATCGCGGAAGAGGCGCAAGAGCAGCTTGCGCCGGCCCGGTTGCGGCTGCATCGCCGCCACGAGCTCGTCCGGCTCCGGCGCGCGGCCGTTCTCTTGCTCGAACTTCCGAGCGAAGTTGCGCCAGCGGTTCAGTTCCTCGGTCAAGTACGACGGAATGCGCACGGTCTTGACCTTGTTGATCAGTGCGCGCCGGATGGCCTGCTTGATCCACCACGTGGCGTACGTGGAGAAGCGCGTGTCCATCTCGGGATCGAACTTCTCTACCGCATGCACGAGGCCGAGGTTGCCCTCCTCGACGAGGTCGCCCAGGATCATGCCGCGGTTCTGGTAGCGCTTCGCAACGGATACGACCAAGCGTAGGTTCGCGAGGATGAGAGCCTCCCGCGCCACCATGGCGTCGATGTGATCGACGTCCTGGTTCTGCACGCGGCGAGCGAGGGCCTTCTCCTCGTCGGCGGTCACGAGGTCGTGCTGCCGGATCTCCGACAGATACGCGTCGAAGTTCGAGCGCGGCTTGCGGGCCGTACGGCTCGCGCGGGCTCGGCTGGTGCTGCTGGACGTCTCGGACACGAATGGAACCCCGGGTGTACCTACCACTTATCGGCAGCCCGGCCGCGTCTCATGGAGTCAAGACGCTGCGGTAGACCGCCTCATATCGTTCGACGACGCTTACCCGACCGAAACGGCCGACCGCAGCCTCACGCGCTGCCGCCGACATCCGCGCCAGCCGGGCTTTGTCGTCCAGCAACGATGCAGCAACTGCGCCCATCCGATCCATCTCGGAATCAGGGACCAAAACACCATCTTCACCATCTCGGATGACCTCGGGCAGGCCGCCCGCATCGGTCACCACGGGCACGACCCCGCAGGCCATCGCCTCCAGGGCGGCCAGGCCGAAGCTCTCGTACTCCGACGGCAACAGGAACAGGTCCGCCGCCGGGAGCAGATGCTGCACATCGGACTGGGCCCCGAGGAAGCGCACGCGATCCTTGATGCCGAGCTTCTGGGCTCGTCGCTCACAAGCCGCACGGTCCGGACCATCGCCCACCATCACGAGTGTCGCGGGCCTCGACGCAACGACATGGCTGAACGCTTCGATCGCGAGGATGGCACGCTTCACGGGCCGGAAGTTGCTCACGTGCATGAGGACGGGCTCGTCGTGCTTGGAGAAGCACGTGCGGATGCCTCGCTCGTACCCCGGCTTGAAGCGCTCGGAGTCGACGAAGTTCGGGATGACCTGGATGCCCTCGTCGAGCCCGAACACCTCGGCCGTGCGCTCCTTGAGGTACTCGGACACACTCGTCACCGCGTCGGAGTTGCGCAGCGCCCAGCGCATCACCCGCTTGTAGGCGGGATCCTGCCCGACGACGGTGATGTCGGTGCCATGCAGCGTCGTCACGACCGGAAGGTCACGGCCAAGGATCTCCTTGGCAAGCAGGGCCGCAACGGTGTGGGGGATCGCGTAGTGCACGTGCACGAGATCGAGCGCAGCGTCGTCGGCGATCTCCGCGAGGCGGGACGCGAGCGCGAGGTCGTACGGCGGGTACTTGAAGAGCGGGTAGCTCGAGACCTCCACCTCGTGCAAGTGGATGTTCTGATCGAAGCCGCCCAAGCGCGCCGGCGGGGCGTAGCTCAGGAGATGGATCTCGTGGCCGCGGTCGGCCATGCCCCGGCAAACCTCCGTCGCCACGACACCCGAACCTCCAAAGGTCGGATAGCAGACGACACCGATCTTGAGCGGGCGATCTGTCATCACGCGGCCTACAGCACGGCCTGGCCGCGCTTGCGGAAGGCGGCCACGGGATCATCGACAGGCACCATGCGATCGACGCGGAACGGCTCACCGAAGGCGGCGCCGATGCGCGACCCCCAGTACGCAAAGCGGTTCTCGTAGCGCCGCTCGAACTCGTCCGACGCGATGTTCGTCTGAGCGCCGTCCGCACCGTCGAGCCCGAGCTGCGAGGCGTAGCAGCGTGCAACCTCCCAGCGGCGCTCCCACACATCCGACACATCGAGGATGAAGCTCGGTTGCGGCTCGAGATGCCCGAAGTACTCGATCAGCGCATCGGGGCGATGGGGGGGCAGCGCGGTGCCGGGCATCTTGCCGATCGTCGCGCCGTAGTAGGCGTTCTGGACGAGCAGCGCCGCCGCGATGTGATCCGGATGGCGATCCTCGCGGCAGGGACTCAAGACGATGCGCGGCCGCCAGCGCCGAATGGCCTCGACGACGGGCACGGTCATCTCGTGGGTGACCTCGAGGGCTGCGTCCGGGAGGCCGAGGTTCTCACGGGCTACGAGGCCCAGCAGCTCGCTGGCCGCCGCCGTCTCGCGATCACGGATCTCGGCGCTGCCGCGTGTGCCGGCCTCACCGCGAGTGAAGTCGACGATGACGCTCCGGTACCCGGCATCCTTGCAGCGCAGCATGAAGCCGCCGGCACAGAGCTCGACATCGTCGGGGTGCGGCCCGAAGGCCAGGACGTCGACCGGTTCGGGCAGATCGGCACTCATGCGTTCGTGTCCTCCGTGCGGGGTCCGCCCCCTAGATGCACGAGATGGTGCGCAGGTCGCAAGCAATCCATGGAATCGAGTCCTGCGCGCACGGCGGCGAGCCCGTGGCGCGCCGCGAGGGAGACCGGGGAGAGCAGACGATCCTGCCCCTTGCCGTGGGGCTTCAGCAGGGCCAGGCCCCGCGCCCAGCGGGCGCGACCGACACCGGCGTCCAGATCGAAGGCGCGCTGGATGGAGACCTCCGCCTTCGTCCAGGTCTGGGCGGTGCGCTCGAGCGCCCGACGCACCGCGTCCGCGCCACGTCCCCCGCGGGCAAGCAACCCCTCTGCATCCGTCGCGAGATCCTCGAGGCGTTTCGTGACCGCGGCGAGCCCCGCGACCAGTGCTTCGTCCTGGGACTCCGCGGGCGCCTCGGCACCGGCGAGCACGGCGCGAGCGCTGCGGTCCAGATCGATCAGGGCCGCCTCGGTCTTGGCGTCGACCCAGGTCGCCTCCGGCCGCGGCAGGGCCAGCGGGAAGAACGTGCCCGTGGCCTCGGCGGCGGTGCGGACCTGCGCCTGGTAGGCGATCTCGCTCGGACCGGCCACGTAGCACAACGTCGGAAGGTGGCGGTTCTGCACGAACACGCGCCCGATCACGTTGCCGCTGCCTTGCTCGGGGTGCGCCACAAGCGTTGCGCGCAGCTCGGCCCGGGTCATGCCGGCGGGCTCGCCGCGCAATGTGGGCGACTCCCCGTCGAGACCGATGCGCAGGCGCGGGCCGCCGGCCTCTCGCCGGAAGAACAGCGGCGTGGCGTCGGGGGCCTGCGGATGCAGCGGGGCGGGCAGGCCGGCTGCCACCAGGGCTTCGCCCGTGGCATCCACGGCCGCGCGAATCGTCTCGGCGTGATCGAGCAACCACCCGTAGGTCTCGCCAACCCACGGCAGCAACACGGGCGGCTCCACGACCACGAGGCCGCTGTCGCCGAAGACGGCCACGAGCGCCCGGGCGGCCCACGTGGCAGGATCCTCGCCCGGCCTGCGTGCCACGAGTGCCTGCACGTCGCGGCTGCGCTCGGTGTCGGGCAGGGCCGCGGCGAGCTCGGCCTCGAGGGCCTCACTGCATTCCGCCGGCACGTCCACGTCCATGAGGCTGCGGCCGTCACCCTGCATGGCCAGGCGCAGGCCCTGCGCCTGCCCCGCACGGTCGATCACGACGGCACGGTTGGCTTCGTCGAAGTCGTGATCCTCCGACGCCAGCCAGAACAGCGGCACGACGCGATGTCCGCCCAGGCCGTCAAGCTTGCGGGCCAGCGCGATCGCGCCCGCCGCCTTGTGGAAGGTGAGCAACGGACCGCCGAGGAGGCCCGCTTGCTGCCCCGTCACCACCGCGAGGGTCGGTCGATCCGTCGCGCCGAGCGCCTGGGCGTTGGCCACGGCCTGCGCGCCCGCGCCGAGCGCCTCCTGGCGACCGGCCAGGGCGTCGGCGAGCGCGGCGGGTACGGGCGTCACGGCGGCGGCCGTGCGGTCGAGCAGGGCACACCAGCCCTCGTCATCGCGCGGGGGCGGGTCGAGATACTCGAGCGGCGCGCCTTCCCCCGTACGCAGCGCGCGGGCGAAGGCACTCATCACCGGACCCTCGTCGGGTCCGAGGTGCTCTAGACGAACGGCAGGAGCCGGTTCGCTCAAGAACGCTCCGCCAGGCGAACGAAGCGGCCGGCGCTCGCATCATGCGGCGCACCCTGGACGTCGCCCATGCGATCGCCCAGCAGCGCGAAGCCGGACTCGGAGAGGAGCGCCTCGACTTCGTCGGGCGTGTACAGCCGCACGCGCTCTTCGAACTCGGCGAGCGAACGGCCACTGATGGCGTCCGCCGCGCGGATGCGCTTGAACACACACGGGCCAAAGGGGCCATCGGCGATGCGGCGCTCGATATCGACGATCATCTTGCCGTCGTCGCGCTGCTCGGACTCGACGAGTGTCGCGCGCACCTGCTCCGCATTCAGGAAGTCCACGAGGAACCGCCCGCCGGAGATGAGGCCGCGATGAACGCCGCGGAAGATCGCGAGGTCGTCCTCGCGCCGATCGAAGTAGCCGAACGACGTGAACATCGACACCGCGCCATCGAACTGCCCGAAGAACGGCAGCTTGCGGATGTCGCGTCGGTAGAAGTCCGGCTTGCCGGGCAGGTAGGGACTCTTCTCGCGCGCGACTTCGAGCAACTCCTCGGAGAGGTCCACCCCGGTGACGCGCATGCCGTAGTCGGCCAGCGCGCGCGCGTAGCGCCCGCCACCGCAACCCACGTCGAGGATGCGGCCGCCGACGTCGAGCCCGAGGTGTCCGACCATCGCCGGAGCCGCGGCTGTCGCCTCGGCGTCATCCCGGTGCGCATACAGCCGCAACCAGGTGCGGTCGAAGGCCTGGACGAACCAGGGATCATCAAGCGGGGAGGCTTGCACCATGGAGATCCTCTCGCGCGGCCTGCGCCGCGCGCTCGACTGCGGCGCGCCAGGCGCCCGCGTCGGCCGTCGGGTAGTTGATGCTGCGTGAGGCGTTGACCACCGCGCCGCTGCCATCCGCGCGGAAGGCGGGGACGACGTCGGCCGCCGTGCCCCCTTGCGCGCCATAGCCGGGAACAAGGAAAGGCGTGTCGGGCATCTGGCCACGGAGCGCCTGCAGCGCCTCGGGCGTCGTCGCGCCGACCACCGCGCCAACACAAGAGAGCCCGGTCGTCGCGCTGACGTGGGGCTCACCGAGCGAGCGGACCAGGGCGGCCGTGTGCTCGAAGATCCGCTGCTCGCCGGCGACGAGCTCCTGCAGGTCGGCCCCGCCGGGGTTGCTCGTGCGCACGAGGACGTAGAGACCCTTGCCGTGCTTCGCCGCGGTGTCGACGAAGGGCTGCAGCGCATCGGCCCCCAGGTAGGGGTTGATCGTGATGGCGTCGACTTCGAGGTCGCCACCGGGCTCGAGGAAGGCCTGGGCGTAGGCCGCCGCGGTCGAGCCGATGTCCCCGCGCTTCACATCGCCGATGACGAGGAGGCCGCGCTCGCGGGCCGCCGCCACGATCGCCGCGAAGGCGCGCAGGCCGGACATGCCGTGGGCCTCGAAGAAGGCGATCTGCGGCTTGAAGCAGGCCGCCTGCGGGCCCGCCAGATCGAGCAGCTCGATGCCGAACCGGGTGAGGATCGCCTCGACGTCGCCGTCGAGGCCCTCGGTGATTTCGAGGGGCATGCGCTCCAGGCGCGGGTCGATGCCCACGCACAGGATGCTGCCGCGCTCTTGCCGGACCGCCTCGAGGCGATCGAAGAAGGGGATAGGTGCCGTCATTGGGCGCAAGACTACCGCACGACCCTGGTGACGCCCCGCGGTCGCAGACCCGCCCGGCGGAGGAACGCGGCCAGGATCTGGGGCCCCCGGGGCGACAGGTAGCTCTCCGGATGGAACTGCACGCCCTCCACCGGATGCTCCGTGTGCCGGAGGCCCATGATCTCGCCCTCCGCGGACCGGCAGGTGACCCGCAGGTCGCGGCCCGGCCGTGCCGGATCCACCACGAGGGAGTGGTAGCGGGCGACCCGGAAGCGGCGCGGCAGGCCATCCACGACGCTGCGGCCCGGGACGGGCTCCGCGGGCCGGTCGACCCAGGTGGCGGTGCCATGCAGGGGGCGCTCGGCCCGGACGATGCGCCCGCCGTAGGCCACGGCGATCGCCTGGTGGCCCAGGCAGATACCCAGGATCGGGACCTGGGCTCCGAGGCGGCGCACCAGGGGAACGCACACGCCGGCATCGCGGGGGCGCCCGGGTCCAGGTGAGAGCACGATGCCGGCGAAGTCGTCCGGTCCGACGTCCTTGGCCCGCAGTTGATCGTTACGCACCACCTCCACGGAGGCCCCGAGCTGGGTGAGCAGGTCCACCGCGTTGTGGGTGAAGGAGTCGTAGTTGTCGATCATCAGGAGCCGCTGCACGCGCCCAGCCTGCCACGCGGGATGGCCCCTGTCCCCACAGCGCGAGAGGCGTCGTGGAATCTCGGCGGAGGGTCCGTGGAGCAACGGCAACAAACCGGGCTTTGCACCGGACCGTGCGATTGGGGAGTCTGGCCGGTTCCCACGGCTACGATGCGTCCATGGCCCGCGACCGCATCTACCTGGACCACGCCGCGCTCGCCCCGCTCAGCCCGGCGGCGCGCGACGCGATGCTGCCGCTGCTGGCCGAGAACCTGGGCAACCCGGCCTCGCCGCACCTCGAGGGTCGAGCAGCCAAGGACGTCCTCGAGGAGGCGCGTGGCCGCACGGCGAAGGCCTTGGGGGCCCGTCCGCGCGAGGTGATCTTCACGTCGGGCGCCACCGAAGCCGCCGCCATCGCCCTGCACGGGGCGGCCCACGCGGGCATGGCCGTGGGGCGCACGCGCATCGTCGTCGCCGCCATCGAGCATGCCGCCGTCCTCGACACGGCCAAGGCGCTCGGCGCGATGGGGATGGAGGTCGTCATCGCACCGGTCGGTCGCGATGGGGTTGTCGAACCCCATGCGTTCCTCGAGCTCGTCGACCCCGCCACGACCGCCGTCGCCGCGCTCATGCTGGCCAACCACGAGACCGGCGCGATCCAGCCCGCAGCCGAAGTAGCTGGGATCCTGAGAGAGCAGGGGGTCCCCTTCCTCTGCGACGCGGCCCTCGCCGCGGGCCGCCTGCCGGTGGGGCGTCCAGACCTCGACGCCGATCTCACCCTGCTGTCGGGGGTGAATGTGGGCGGACCCGCGGGCTCGGGCGCACTGCTCGTGCGCCGCGGCACACGCATCCTCCCCTTCCTGCACGGCGGCATGCAGGAGGAGCGACTGCGCCCGGGAACCGAGAACGTCGCTGCCTGTGCGGGCTTCGCAGCCGCGCTGGAGGACGCCCTCGAGGCCACGCCCACCCGGGCCGCCCTGTACGAAGCGCATGTCGCCACCTTCCTCGAGGGCATGCAGGACGCAGACGCCTGGAGCACGGTAAGCGGCGATGCGGCGCGTGCACCGGGCGTGGTGACGCTCGAACTGCGCGACATCGAAGGCGAAGCCGCCATGATCAACATGGACCTGGAAGGCATCGCAATCGCCACGGGAAGCACTTGTGCGCTTGGAAGCACGGATCCGAGCCCCGGCTTGTTGGCGATGGGCATGTCGCGCAAACGTGCCTCGTCGACGGTGCGTCTCAGTGTGGGACAAGACACGACGCGGGATCACATGACTCGTGCGGCGTCAACCTTGTGTCGCATCGTTTCCCGACTTCGCGCACTCGCGCGTCGGTAAAAACATTTCCAAGCCAGGGCGATCGCATAGCCCAATCTTGTGGGCCTGTTGCGAAACACCTTGTTCGCATGGCGTCAACTGCGCGCAGAAGATGCGGCGTTGACGCGTTCCGCTGCACGCCGTAACTTTGCGCCTTCACGACAGCGGAAGACGAGCTTCCGTCGGCCGACGCCATTCCGGGACATGCGTTCCCGGGTCTTGCCTCCCGGAGGCAGGCGCCGTTCGACGAGTGCACGTCCCGCCGTCGCGAGGGGGCAGCGTGGGTCGAGGCGACGAGGGCGCCGACATCCGCACACAGCGACGCGATGCATCACCAGCCACTACGGCTTGTCGTGTGTCCTGTAGGGAAGGGTCTCGCGCGGATGGCCGAACACGGCAACTACAGCGGCGGTGAAGGTCGCTTCGAGCGTCTATTGCTCGAGGTGAAGGGCCGCATCAACAAGCGTCAGTACGACACCTGGTTCGGTCGTGCCACGCTGGAGCAGTGGGACGAGGGACAGCTCGTCTTGGGGCTCCCGAACCGCTTCTACCAGGAGTGGTTCCAGAGCAAGTTCACCGAGTTGGTGCGCGAGTCGGCCCAGACGGTCGCCGCAGCGCCGGTGCACGTGCGCTTCGAGATCGCAGGCCTCGGAGACGCCGGGTCCCCGCCGCCCGCCCCCCAGGCCAGCGCCGAGCTGCCGTCCACCGGCGCCCCCGCGGTGGAGCCCCAGCCCGCGCCCAGCCCCGCGCCGGCCTCCCCGCGCCAGGCCGATCCGGCGTACCCGGCCCCCTTCCAGGGTTCGGGAGAGAGCGACCTGCCCCTGCGGCTGAACGAGCTCTACTCGTTCGACAACTACATCATCGGCCCGGCCAACAGCGTGGCCCACGCGAGCGCCCGTGCCGTCGGCCAGAATCCGGGCCGCGCGTACAACCCCCTCTTCATCCACGGCTCCGTCGGCCTCGGCAAGACGCACCTTCTCCACGCCGTCTGCCACGAGTTCATGACGCGCTTCCCGGGCGACCGGGTCTGCTTCCTCTCGTGCGAAGAGTTCACGAACGAGTTCGTGCGCTCGCTGCAGCGCAATGACGTCGACAGCTTCCGCGCCCGCTTCCGCAACGTGCACCTCCTGGTCATCGACGACATCCACTTCCTCAAGGGGAAGGAGCGGACGCAGGAGGAGTTCTTCCACACGTTCAACCAGCTCTACCAGTCGAACCGCCAGATCGTCCTCTCCTCGGATGCGGCGCCGAACGAGATCCCCACCCTGGAGGATCGCCTCGTCTCGCGCTTTGGCTGGGGCCTGGTCACCCAGCTCGAGCAGCCCGAGATGGAAACGCGGATGGCCATCGTGCGCCGCAAGGCCGAGCTCATGCACATCGACGTCCCGAACGACGTCGTCGAGTTCATCGCGACCCACTTCCGCAACAACATCCGCGAGCTCGAGGGTGCGCTCCTGAGTACGCGGGCCTACGCCGACGTGCTCGGCGAGCCCATCACGCTGCGCCTCGCCCGGGCCGCCCTGAAGCAGTCCCTGCAGCCCGTGGGCATCGGGATCACGATCGACAAGATCTCCCAGCTCGTCTGCGAGCGCTTCCAGGTGAAGATCGCCGACTTGCGCTCCAAGCGCCGCGGTCGGAGCATCTCCACGCCCCGCCAGATGATCATGTTCCTCGCCCGCAAGCTGACCTCGCTCAGCCTGGATGAGATCGGCGACTACTTCGGCGGACGAGACCACTCCACGGTGCTCTACGGCGTCCGCAAGGTCGAGGAGCGCTATCGCACCGACCCGACCCTGGCCGCGACGCTGGAGCGCATGGCAGACCGCCTGGGTGGTCGCCTGACGCCGGAAGACACCGGTCGCACTCCACAGAACTCGTACAACCCCAAGTAGTGTATTGACACCACGTTACGACCCTTTCCCCGAAGTCTTCCACAATCGGGGTCAGGCGGTCGCACCCTACGGGCTGTCGCATTTGCGTGGGGAACCGGGCGAACGACGGGCAGCTGGCGTGGACCCCCTCGGGGAGAGTCGCGCCGGCCTGGGAAGCAGGGCTCCCAGGGGCTGCCGGGGCGCCCGAAATCCCTCCTCCAACTGCCCCTGGATCCGTACAATGCAGCACGGTTCTCGGGGCGTTTTCCACGGCGGACTCATCGACCTAAGTGGTTGCACCGCAAGGCGTTCCGAAGGCCGCACAGCAGGCGTCCCAGGGAATGCGACACGCTCCCATACGACAACGACGAATACAAAACTACCAATGCTGGTTGGTACGCAAGAGGAGCCCTCGTCATGAAGGTGACGCTGCCCACGCAGTTGCTCATGGAAGGCATCGGTCACGGCGCTGCCGTCGCAGCCTCGAAGAGCCCGAAGCCCATCCTGGAGTGCGTTGCCCTCCGTGCGGACGCAACCACAGGCGTGAGTCTGGAAGCCACGGACCTCGATGTCGGCATCCGGTTCCACTTGGGTGACGCATCCGTCAGTGAGGAAGGCTCTCTCGTCGTTCCCGCCGGTCGCCTGCTCTCCATCGTCCGCGAAGTCGACGAAGACGAGACGACCCTCCAGGAGAGCGATGGCTCCCTGGCCGTCGACACCGGGCGGAGTCACTTCAAGGTCCGAGGCGAGAACATCGATGAGTTCCATCGCTTGCCCTACTTCCCCGAAACGGCCTCTGCCTCGGTGCCCGCCCACCTGCTCCGGAACCTGATCCGTCGGACGCGCTTCGCCGCTGCGACCGAAGCCGGGCGGTTTGCGTTGCACGGGGTGTTGATGAACATCAAGGGCAAGGACATCGAACTCGTTGCCACGGACGGACGCCGCCTGGCCCGCGCTGCCGGCAAGCTCGGTTCCAAGGCACATAGCAACATCCGTGTGATCGTGGGTCCCAAGGGCCTGGGCTTGCTCGAGCGGGTCCTGGCGACGACCGAGGTCTCCGGTGAGGTCTCGATTGCCGTCGAGGATCGCCAGGTTCTCTTCCGGGCCGGTGGTGCACTCATCGTGTCGCGCTTGATCGATGGCACGTTCCCCGCCTACGACGATGTCATTCCGAAGTCGTCCAAGCACTCGTTCACCGTGACGGCCGCCGATCTCGGTGGGGGATTGCGGCGTGCGGCCCTGATGACGACCCGCGATGCCCTGTCCGTCGAGCTCCTGATCGATCCCGATGTCGTGACCATCAAGAGTCGGGCCATGGAGGTCGGTGAGGCCAAGGTCGAGGTGCCGGTCCAGTACGACGGTCCGCCCTCGCGCGTGGGCTTCAATCCCCAGTTCCTCCAGGACGCGCTGAAGGTCATGGACGCCGCGTCCGAGATCACCGTGCGTTTCACGGACGGGAAGGCTCCTGCCACGCTCTCCGACCTCGACGGGGCGGCTGGCGAGGAACTCGGCGAGTACATCTACGTCGTGATGCCCGTGGCTCTCGAATAGGACGAAGGGGTAGCGCGAACATCCATGGCCACTCGCCGTCCCGATCGCCCCGACTCCGGGGGCCGTGCCTACCGGTCACGGCCTGCCAGTGAACTCATGGGCGCTGCCCTGCGTTCGCTTGGGATGCCCTCGGCGAAGGTTACCGAGAAGGTCCAGAGCGCATGGGAGGCGGCATGCGAGGACGCATGGCGCGGCCGTACGACGCTTCGCCGTCTCGAGGGCGGCGTCCTCGAAGTTGCTGTAGGCAGTGAGGCCTTGCGCGACGAACTCACCAATTTCCACCGGGACCGGTTGCTCGCCGTGCTGCGTGCCGCCCTTCCCGACGTTCCGCTGGTCGGCATCCGATTCATGACCGACTCCGCGGAAGGAGAGTGAATAAGCATATGACTTCAGCTGAAGACGAGCGCCCCGACGACACCGAGCAGCCCGTAGAGGGCAGCGGTACGCAAGACGCTGGGACCGACGGCGCTCCGCCGACGCCGTCCGAGAACAACCACGAGTACACCGCGGACGACATCCAGGTGCTCGAAGGCCTGGAGGCCGTGCGCCGTCGCCCGGGCATGTACATCGGTGACACCGGCCAGCGCGGCATGCATCACCTGGTCTACGAGATCGTGGACAACTCGATCGATGAGGCCATGGCGGGGTTCTGTTCCCAGATCGTGGTCCGCATCACGGCCGACGACGGGATCGTCGTGACGGACGATGGCCGCGGAATCCCCACGGGCATCAACAAGGACCAGGGCATCTCGGGCGTGACCGTGGCGATGACCAAGCTGCACGCCGGCGGCAAGTTCAAGAAGGACGTCTACCAGGTCTCGGGCGGCCTGCATGGCGTCGGCGCCAGCGTGGTGAACGCCCTTAGCGAAGTGTGCGAGGTCGAGGTTTATCAGAACGGCCACATCCACTTCCAGGCGTTCCGCCGCGGTGATGCGCTCGGTGCCCTGGAGACGCGCGGAAAGACGGATCGCACCGGGACGAAGACCTTCTTCAAGCCCGATCGGCAGATCTTCGGCGACCAGAAGTTCGAGGCTTCGATTCTCACGGGTCGCTTCCGCGAGCTCGCCTTCCTCAACAAGGGCGTGAACATCCGCTTCGTCGATGAGCGTGTCGATCCGCCGGCCGAGGAGACCTTCAACTTCAAGGGCGGTATCGTCGAGTTTGTCGAGCGCTTGAACCGCGGTCGCAACACGCTTCACGATGACGTCATCTATGTCGAGCGTCAGGAAGACGACGTCGTCGTCGAGATTGCCGCGCAATTCCACGACGGCTTCTCGGAAACGGTGCAGTCCTACACCAACAACATCCGCACGATCGAGGGCGGCACGCATGTGACGGGCTTCAAGTCGGCCTTGACGTCAGCGCTCTCCGGCTACGCGCGCCGTCAGAACATGTTCAAGCCCGACGACAAGCCTGCGAGTGATGACTTCCGCGAAGGCCTGACGACGGTGATCTCGGTCAAGGTCCAGGAGCCGCAGTTCGAAGGCCAGACCAAGACGAAGCTCGGCAACAGCGAGGTCGAGGGCATCGTCAAGAAGGTCTGGGGCGAGCAGATGAAGAGCTACCTCGAGGAGAACCCGCGACACGCGCGCGGGATCCTCGACAAGGTCCTGCAGGCGTTCCAGGCCCGTGAGGCTGCGCGACGTGCGCGTGATCTCGTTCGCCGCAAGAACGCGCTCTCGGGTGGGGGCCTTCCGGGCAAGTTGGCGGACTGCTCGAGTCGCGACTCGGAGATCACCGAGATCTTCCTGGTCGAGGGTGACTCTGCTGGCGGCTCGGCGAAGCAGGGACGTGACCGCGACACGCAGGCGATCCTGCCCCTGCGAGGCAAGATCCTCAACGTCGAGAAGGCTCGCATCGACAAGATGCTTGGCCATGAAGAGATCCGGGCCCTGATCACGGCGGTCGGGACGGGCATCGGCTCCGAGGAGTTCGACGAGTCCAAGTGCCGCTACGGCAAGCTGATCATCATGACGGATGCCGATGTCGATGGCAGCCACATCCGTACGTTGTTGCTCACGTTCCTCTTCCGGCACATGCGTCCGCTCATCGACAACGGTCGGGTGTTCGTTGCGAAGCCTCCGCTCTACAAGATCTCCAAGGGCAAGAAGGAGCAGTACGTCTTCGAAGAGGAAGACCTGCAGGTCTTCCTCCAGGAGTTGGGGGCGGCC
>JARGNS010000033.1 GCA_029213105.1 Planctomycetota bacterium | reverse complement strand
AAGCCCAGCCGGCCGGGCGTCGGCCTCCCCCCCCTTGTGGGTCGAGTGCTGTTGCGCCCGCAAAGCACGACCCCTGTGACGGGGCGGAACGCGACGACCGTGAGTTGTCTGGCTCCCGGCTCCGCCGGGATCCCGACCGGCACTGCCGCTCCGTGCTACGCACTCCGCGACACCGGGGCTGCGCCCCTTCGGGCGTGTCCTTACCGGCGTCGGGCGACGTTGGCCCAAGGCGGGAGGCCGGGCGGCCGCTTCTGCTTCTTGGCCTCCTTCTTCGCCGCCGGCTCCGGCTTCTCCAGCTCGAAGCCCGGATACATCTCCTGACGGATCTCCTTGTTGATGAGCTTCTCCACCTGCGTCAGGTAGGGGCCATCATCAATCGTCACGAAGGTGACCGCGGCGCCCTCCTTGCCCATGCGGGCGGTGCGCCCCACGCGGTGGACGTAGTCCTCCGCGTGGTTGGGGATGTCGAAGTTCACGACATGGGTGATGTCGTCGATGTCGAGGCCGCGGGCGGCCACGTCGGTGGCGATCAGGAGGGGGAACTTGCCCTCCCGGAAGAGCTCCAGGATGCGCTCGCGCTTGCGCTGGGGCAGGCCGCTGTGGATCAGCTCCGCCCCCATGCCGCGCTGCTGCAGCTGGTACGTGATGCGGTCCACGCTGAAGCGCGTACGCACGAAGACGATGCCCTTGGCGGGCTTCAGCGACTTGAGCACCTCGATCAGGAGGTCCTGCTTGCGGCGCGGATCGACGAAGTAGAACGTCTGATCGATGGCGTCGACCGTGAGCGACTTGGCCTCCATGATGACGCGCTCGTGCTCGCCCATGTGCTTGGCGATCAGGTTCTCGACGTCGTCATTGAGCGTGGCCGAGGTCAGGATCGTCTGCTGACGGGACTTGCCGGCGGCCAGGATCCTGTCGACGTCGTCGCGGAAGCCGAGGTCGTACATGCGGTCGACCTCGTCGAGGACGATCGCGTCGAGCGAGCCGAGATCGAGATGGCCGCGGCGGATCAGGTCGAGCAGGCGCCCGGGGGTGCCGGCCACCACCATGCAGTCCCGCAAGGCCTTCACCTGATCGTCGATCGAGGTGCCGCCGTAGCAGCACACGGTGCGCACGGGCACGAAGCGGGTGAGCTTGTCGCTCTCCTTCGCAATCTGGATCGCCAGCTCACGCGTGGGCGCGACGATCAGGATGCGGACCGGGCCCGTGGGGCTTGCGTCGGGATCCTCGGCGGCGTCTTCGACGGGCTCGAGCAGGCCGAGCAGCGGGATCAGGAAGGCAGCCGTCTTGCCGGTACCCGTCTGGGCGCGGCCGACGACGTTCTTCTCTTCGAGCACCAGCGGGATCATCCCCGCCTGGATGGGCGAGGGCTCGATGTAGCCGGCCGCGGCGATGCCGGCCTCGAGGTTGGGCGCAAGGTCGAACTCGGCGAACTTGGTCTCGGGCAGGTCCGCGGGGACGGGCTCGGCGCGACCCGCAGACTTGAAGCCCTTGCCGCCGCCACTGCTGGGGCCGCCGCCGCGGCGTCCGCCGCCGCGACCGCCTCCGCCACCGTCTCGGGGCTTGCGGGGACCACGTTGGGAACGGTGGGGATGCCCACCATGATGCTTATCTGACATGGCGCGGATCGTAGCCCGATTCTCTCCCGGGGCCCTGCCCTGCGTCAGCCCGCGACGAACGGCGCCCAGGTGGTATAAGAGCCGCCCGGATTCGACAAGATCCCGGCCGCGCGGAGAGGTGGCAGAGTGGTCGAATGCACTGGCTTGCTAAGCCAGCGTGCGGGTAAACCGTACCGCGGGTTCGAATCCCGCCCTCTCCGCCACTTTCTGCCCCTTGCGGCCGCCCTGGGCGGCCCGGCCGCGGCGCCTCACGCGGCCACCGCGCACAGCGCCTCGAGGGAGCGGAACGCCGCCAGCGCACCCGTCGTGACCGACCAGGGGTAGTACCCGATTTCGCCCTCCTGCTCGGCCAGGAACTCGATCGCGAGGGGTTCGAGCGACCGGACGCTCGCGCCCAGGCCCTCGAGTTCGAACACGTAGCGCTGCACGACCTCGAGCTCGCGGTCCATGCTTCCGTCGCCGCGACCGGCGGCCGCCAGGACGTCGTCGTAGGCCTCGATGAGATCGGCCACGATCGGACGCAACAGCGGCTCCATCGCCGCCAGGCGTGCTTCATCCAGGATGCGGTGTTTCATCGTTCCCCTCCTCGTAGCGGTGTCGCGGGGCGCAGCCTCCCAGCCCACCCCGCCGTCTCGTCGGCTCACACGAACGAGAGGGATCCGGTCCGGGCCGTTTCAGACCGTGCGCGAGAAACGCTGGCCCTCGCCGGTTTCGTGCTTGGCGAGGTAGGCGTCGAACACCATCGCCACGTTGCGCACGAACGGCGCACCGAACTCCGTCACGGCGAGCGCGTCGGCCGAGCGGGTCAGGAAGCCGTCCTTCTCGAGAGCCTCCAGCGGCTCACGCGCGTCCTCGAAGTAGGCCTCGAAGTCGATGCCCAGCTCCGCCTCGGTCGCGGGGATGTCGAGGCGCCCATTGCACATCAGCGCGGTGATGACGTGCCGGCGAATGCGGTCGTCCGCACTCAGGAGGAACCCGCGCGCGGCCGGGAGGCGATGGGCCGCGACGGCATCCCGGTAGCGGTTGAGCTTGTGCTCGTTCTGGATGTAGGCGCCGTCGACGTCGCCGATGGCGCTCATGCCGAAGGCCACCGTGTCCGGCGCATGGCGCACGGTGTAGCCCATGAAGTTGCGCCAGAGCGTGCCGTTGTTGCGCGCGCGACCCAGCTCGTCCTCGGGCAGGGCGAAGTGATCCATGCCGATCGCGACGTAGCCGTCGCCCGTGAAGGCCCGGCCCGCGGCGGCGAGCAGCTCGAGGCGCTCGCGCGCATCCGACAGGGCCTCGTCGTCGATCTTGCGCTGATGCGGCTTGAGCCAGGGCATGTGCGCGTAGCCGTACACGGCGACCCGGTCGGGCCGGAGGACGAGGGTCTGCTCGAGCGTGCCCGCAAACGCCTCGGCCGTCTGGTGCGGGAGCCCGTAGATCAGGTCCAGGTTGATGGACCCGAAGCCCAGGGCGCGGGCCTCTGCGACGAGGTCCGCGGTCTCCTCGTAGCCCTGCAGGCGACCGATGGCGACCTGCACGGCCGGCGTGAAGTCCTGGACTCCCAGGGAGATGCGGTTGAAGCCGACGTCACGCAGCGCACGCAGGTGGCGCGCCGTCGTCACGCGCGGGTCGACCTCCACGGCCAGCTCGGCCTCCGGCTCGAACTCGAAGGTCGCGTGGAGGAAGGCCCCCAGCTCGCGGATCTGCTCCGGCCACAGGTAGGTCGGGGTGCCGCCGCCCCAGTGCATCTGACGCACGGTGCGGCGCTTGCCGAGGCGGGCCGCGACGTCGCGGATCTCGCCCTGCAGCGCGGTGAGGTAGTCCCGCGCCACGCCGCGCTGCTTGGTGATGACGACGTTGCAGCCGCAGTAGTGGCAGCGGTTCTGGCAGAACGGCAGGTGCACGTAGAGGCCCAGGGGCTCGTCGACGCGCGTGGCCGCTCGCGCCAGGTGCTCCGCGTAGGCCCCGGCGCCGACGTCGGCGTGGAACTCCGCGGCGGTCGGGTACGAGGTGTAGCGCGGGCCCGGCCGGTCGTAGCGGGCGAGTAGGTCGGCCGTGATCGCGGTCATTGCCAAGGGCTCTCAGGGGTCCGCCTGACACGAAGCGAGGGCGACCGCCCCGCAACCTCTCCAGCCCCAGGAGCGAATGCGAACCATGCGGAGCGGTGCCCTCGTCGCTGCCCCATGGGAATCCCGTGCCAGACGCGAATTCCCCGCCCGATGGGCCCTGCCACCCCCGCGGCTGCGGGCTCCTCCCCAACGCGTGCGGATGGCTGCGCACGGTCGAGCGCCCCGGGCCGTATGCTCACGACCGGAGGGTCCCCCATGCGCGAACACCTGGTCCCGGTGCCGGAGGGCTACGACGACGCGAGCCAGGCACGCATCGTCTACATGGCAGGGCAGCTCGATGACCAGCTGCGACGGCTCAAGGAGTCGGTCGAGGGGCTCGACGCCGAGGCGCTCGAGTGGCAGATCGCGCCGGGCCGCAACACGATCGGGATGCTGCTCGCCCACATCGCCGTCGCGGAGGTGTGGTGGCTGCAGGCCGGCGCGCGCGGCATCCGCGAGCGGGACGACGTGAACCGCATCGTGAAAGGCGTGATCGGCATCCGTGCGGACGAGGACGGCTTGCCGCTGCCGGAGGACGGCGGCCATCCCGAGGCGCTGCGGGGCCTGGGGCTGCCGGACTACCTGGCCATGATCGATCGCGGGCGGCTCGCGACCCACGTGACCCTGCGGGGCTGGACGGACGCGGATCTCGACGAGTCCTTCCTCTTGAAGGGCGTGCGGCTCACCAAGGGCTGGATCCTGTACCACGTGCTCGAGCACATGGTCGCGCACTACGGGCAGATCCTGCTGCTGAAGGAGCTGCGCCCGTAGGTCCGCAGGCTCGCACCGGCTCGGCAAGGAGGCGGAGGCACACGGCCGTTCGCGGGCGGACACACGCCGACGAAGCGTCGGCTGGACCGCCCCTACGGGGACCACCCCTGACGTCGGGCGAGGCTCAGGCCTTGGGCGCATCCAGCAGGTCGAACTGGCCGATCGGCTGCAGCAGGCGCTCGGCCGTGACGGCGTCCTCGACGCGGTAGGGGCCGACCGCGGTGCGGCGCAGCCCCGAGAGGTAGCCCCCGGTCCCGAGGGCCTTGCCCAGATCGCGGGCCAGGCTGCGCACGTACACGCCCTTGCCACTGCGGACGAGCACACGCACGTGCGGGAACTCGTACTCGAGCAGCTCGATGGAGTCGATGCGCACCGTGCGCGCCTCGAGTTCCACGTCCTCGCCCTTGCGCGCGAGCTTGTACGCGCGCTTGCCATCCACGTGGATCGCGCTGTAGAGCGGCGGAACCTGCTGGATCTCGCCCACGAACGTCTCGAGGGCCGCGCGTACGTCGTCCTCGCTCGGCGGCGTCTCGACGGCCACCTCCTCGCGCTCGCCCTCGGCATCGTCCGTCGGCGTGAACGCGGACAGGTCGATCTTGGCGTCGTAGGTCTTCTGCATCCCCATCAGCGCCTCGACGGACTTCGTCGCGTGGCCGATGCAGCAGACGACGACGCCGGTCGCCAGCGGGTCGAGCGTGCCGCCATGGCCCGTCTTCACGAAGCCGGCGGCGTGACGCACCTTGCGCACGACATCCATGGACGACCAGCCCAGCGGCTTGTCGACGATCAGGAGACCCGCCATGGCGGACTTGCGGTAGCGCGGCTTGCGACCCATCGGACCCTCGGCACGTGGAAGACGCGCGCAGGATAGAGGCGCCCGGCCGCCCCCCCTACCGGCGCCCGATCAGGGCCCCGCGATGGTGGCAGGCGCGAGGACCGCGGCGCTGCGCTACGATCGGCGCCATGGCCCTACGCAAGCGAACCGTGACCCGCCTCGTGATCCTCCTGATCCTGACCGGGGTGTGGCTGTGGCAACGCCAGCAGGCCAAGACCGACGACGGGCCCCCGCCGGACGCGGGCAGCCGGCCCGCCAACCCCGATCCGGGCGCGTCCGCCAAGGCCCCCCCCGCCGAGGCGCCCAACGACCCGGGCGCCCTGGCGCGCGCCGTCGCCCAGCAGCGCTCCGGTGTCTGGGTCGAGAGCTCGGGGCGGATCGTGCACCTGCTGAAGGACGACCGCGAGCCGCCGCGCCACCAGCGCTGCCTGGTCGACATCCTGGACGGCCACACGATCAAGATCAGCCACAACATCGATCTGGCACCACGGGTCCCCTGGCGCAAAGGCCAGAAGATAGGCTTCCGGGGGCGCTTCGAGTGGAACGACAAGGGGGGCGTGGTGCACTGGACCCACCACGATCCCCAGGGCCGCAAGCAGGGCGGCTGGCTGCAGGTGGACGGCAAACGCTACCGCTGATCGTTCAACTATTTATCTAGACGCGACGCCCGTGCCCCGGTTTGACCACCTAGGGGAAGGGCCTACACTCGGGAAACCGTACTAGATCAGTACGGATTCATCCTCGGCCCCGAGATCCCCATGATCCGCGTCAGCAAGCTCGCCGACTACGGCATCCTGCTCATGACCTGGTTCGCCTGGCGCAACGCGCGGGTCGACGGGGGCGCGGAGCGTCGATCGGCCACCGACCTCGCCAAGGACACGGGCTTGCCCGCCCCCACCGTGAGCAAGCTGCTGCGCCTGCTCAGCCGCGCGAGCCTGCTCGACGCGCAGCGCGGGGCCAGTGGTGGCTACGCCCTCGCGCGCGAGCCCAAGGAGATCTCGGTGGCCCACGTCATCGAGGCCATCGAGGGGCCCATCGCGCTCATGGACTGCCTCGACCACTCGACCCCCGAGTGCGGCGTCGAGTCGCTCTGTCCCACGCGTACCAACTGGGACCGCATCAACCAGGCCATCCTCACGGCGCTTTCGGCGATCTCCCTCGAGGAGATGGCCACGCCGCAGGGTGGCTGGCACGAACGCATGGGCCGCTCGCTGCAGACCGCAGACACGGCCGACCCGACGGGAGATTCCCTGTGAGCAGCCCCGCCGACACCGAACCGCGCAAGCTCGATCTGATCGACAAGGCCGCGCTGAATCCCGAACTCGATGACCTCACCCGCAAGGACTACGAGTGGGGCTTCGTCACGGACATCGAGCAGGAATCCCTGCCGCCCGGCCTCGACGAAGGCACGGTGCGCTTCATCTCCGCCAAGAAGAACGAGCCCGAGTGGCTCCTCGAGTGGCGCCTCAAGGCGTTCCGCCACTGGCAGACGATGACCGAGCCCACCTGGGCGCTCGTCGACTACCCGCCGATCGACTACCAGGCGATCAGCTACTACGCCGCGCCGAAGAGCGATGCCGACAAGCCCCAGAGCCTCGACGAGGTCGACCCCGAGCTGCTCGAGACCTACGAGAAGCTCGGCATTCCGCTGGCCGAGCGCGCGGCGCTGGCCGGCGTCGCCGTGGATGCGGTATTCGACAGTGTCTCCGTCGCGACGACCTTCAAGGACAAGCTCGGCGAGCTGGGCATCATCTTCTGCTCGTTCAGCGAGGCGGTGCAGGAGCACCCCGAGCTGGTCCGCAAGTACCTCGGCTCCGTCGTCCCGCAGAAGGACAACTACTTCTCCGCGCTCAACTGCGCCGTGTTCTCCGATGGCTCGTTCGTCTACATCCCCAAGGGCGTGCGCTGCCCCATGGAGCTCTCGACCTACTTCCGCATCAACGCGGCCAACACGGGTCAGTTCGAGCGCACGCTGATCGTCGCCGACGAAGGCAGCCACGTGAGCTACCTCGAGGGTTGCACGGCCCCGATGCGCGACGAGAACCAGCTGCATGCGGCGGTCGTCGAGCTGGTCGCGCTGGACGATGCCCAGATCAAGTACTCGACGGTCCAGAACTGGTACCCCGGCGACAAGAACGGCGTCGGCGGCATCTACAACTTCGTCACGAAGCGCGGTGCCTGCCGCGGGGCGCGCTCGAAGATCAGCTGGACCCAGGTCGAGACGGGCAGCGCCATCACCTGGAAGTACCCGAGCTGCATCCTGCAGGGTGATGACAGCGTGGGCGAGTTCTACAGCGTCGCGCTGACCAACAACCATCAGCAGGCCGATACCGGCACCAAGATGATCCACATCGGCAAGAACACGACGAGCACGATCATCAGCAAGGGCATCTCCGCCGGCAAGGCGCAGAACACCTACCGCGGCGAGGTCACGATGCTCGCCGGCGCCGAGAACGCGCGCAACTACAGCCAGTGCGACTCGCTGCTGATGGGCGACGAGTGCGGCGCGCACACCTTCCCGTACATCGAGGTCAAGAACCCCACGGCTCATCTGGAGCACGAGGCCTCGACCAGCAAGATCGGGGAAGACCAGATCTTCTATCTCAACCAGCGCGGCCTCGGCACCGAGGACGCGGTCAATCTCATCGTCAACGGCTTCTGCAAGGACGTCTTCCGCGAGCTGCCCATGGAGTTCGCGGTCGAGGCCCAGAAGCTCTTGAGTGTCAGCTTGGAGGGCGCCGTCGGTTAGACGGCGCATGCACACACCATGACCAATGACAACACCCCCCTCCTCGAGATCCGCGGCGTCCGCGCCACGGCCGGCGGCAAGGAGATCCTCAAGGGTCTCGACCTGAAGGTCGGCCCCGGCGAGGTCCACGCCATCATGGGTCCGAACGGCGCCGGCAAGAGCACGCTCGCGCGTGCCCTCACGGGCCATCAGGACGCCGAAGTCACCGGCGGCGAGGTCCTCTTCCGGGGTAAGCCCCTGCTCGACCTCGAGCCCGAGGAACGCGCCCGTGAGGGGCTGTTCCTGGCGTTCCAATATCCCGTCGAGAGTCCCGGCGTGAACAACAGCACGCTGCTGCGCGAAGGCCTCAACGCCATCCGCGAGCATCGCGGCGAGGACGAGCTCGACGCGATCGACTTCCTCCAGATCGCGAAGGCCAAGGCCGACTTGCTCGAGATGGACCACGCGATGCTCGGCCGCGCCGTGAACCACGGCTTCAGCGGTGGCGAGAAGAAGCGCAACGAGGTCCTCCAGATGCTCGTGCTCGAGCCGGTCGTGGCCGTCCTCGACGAGACGGACTCGGGCCTCGACATCGATGCGTTGAAGGTCGTGGCCAAGGGCGTCAACGCGCTGCGCGGCGCCGGCCGCAGCTTCGTCGTGATCACGCACTACCAGCGCCTGCTCGACTACATCGTCCCGGACTTCGTCCACGTCCTTGCCGACGGCCGCATCGTCAAGAGTGGCCCGAAGGAGCTCGCTCTCGAGCTTGAAGAGAAGGGCTATGGCTGGATCGAGGAAGAGCTGTCGGAGGCGTCCGCGTCGTGAGCCAAGCAGCGTCCCCCACCCAGACCACCGCGCCTGCCAGCGCCTTCGAGACGGATCACGATGCCTTCGTGACCGCCCAGCCGGCGCCGGCGTGGGTCGCCGCCCTGCGCACGGAGGGCCTCGCGTCCTTCCGTGCCTTGGGGTTGCCGAGCTCGCGCGACGAGGACTGGCTCTACACCAACGTAAGGCCGCTCGCACGGGGTCACTTCCCGCCCGCCCCGGCCTCGGTGCACCCGCCCACCTCGTTGGCCGCGCACCGCTTCGCCCTCGGCCTCGAGGAAGGCCCGCGCCTCGTGGTCCTGAACGGTCGCTACGAAGCGTCCCTCTCCAGCACCGCGGAGCTCCCCGCGGGCGTCCACGTCACGAACCTCGCAGCCTGCCGCGACCGCGGCGCGCTCGAAGCCCTCGGCTCGGTCGCCCAGGCCGTCAAGCATCCGTTCGTCGCGCTCAACCAGGCCTACCTGGATGATGCCGCCCTCGTCCATGTCGAAGCCGGCACGGTCGTCCACGCGCCCATCCAGATCCTGTTCCTCCACACGCCGACGGGTGATCCCGTGGCCGTGCATCCGCGCATTCTCGTTGTTGCGGAGCAGGGCAGCGACGTGACGATCGTCGAGCGCTACGGCATCGACTGCATCGGCGCGCTCGCCGGCGGCACGTGCCTCACGAACGCCGTCAGCGAATATGTCCTCGGCGCGAACGCCCGCGTGCGCACCGTGCGGGTCCAGCGTGAAGGCACGCGCACGTACCACCTCGGCTTCACGGGTGTGCGGCAGGCGCGCGACAGCCATTTCCAGTCGACCTCCGTGTCCCTCGGCGGTGCGATCGACCGCAACGAGGTCCGCGCCCATCTCGATGCCGAAGGCGCCGAGAACCACCTCGCGGGGCTCTACGTCATCTCCGACGAGGAGCACTGCGACAACCACACGGTGGTCCACCACCATGTGCCCCACGGCACCAGCCGTCAGCTGTTCAAGGGCATCCTGGCGGGACAAGCACGCGGGGCCTTCACGGGTCGCGTCGTCGTCGACAAGGGCGCCCAGAAGACGAGTGCAGAGCAGGCCAACCACAACCTGCTGCTCTCCCAGAAGGCCGTCGCCGAGACGCGTCCCCAGCTGGAGATCTACGCCGACGACGTCCAGTGTGCCCACGGGGCCACGATCGGACGCCTCGACGTGGACGCGCTCAACTACCTCCGGTCGCGCGGCATCGGCAAGACCGAAGCCCGCAACCTGCTGGTGCATGCGTTCGCACGCGAGATCACCGAAGCCGCAGGCGACGCGCGCATCGGCGAGGGCCTCGACGCCCTGCTCGCGGCACGCCTCGCGCCCAGCTCCGAGGGAACCCAGGCATGACGCCCGCCGCGCCGCCCCACACGTACGACGTCACCGCCGTCCGCGCAGACTTCCCGATCCTCGCACGCGAGGTCAACGGCAAGCCTCTCGTGTACCTGGACAACGCGGCCACGACGCAGCGCCCCGAGGCCGTCGTGAACGCCATCGCGGACTTCTACCGCACCTCGAACAGCAACGTGCACCGGGGCGTGCACAGGCTGAGCCAGGAGGCCACGGAGCTCTTCGAAGCTGCCCGCACCACCATGGCCCGGTTCCTCGGCGCCGACACCCACGAGATCGTCTTCACACGCGGCACCACCGAGGGCATCAACCTCGTCGCCGCTGCGTACGGACGGGCGAACGTGGGCGCGGGTGACGAGATCGTCGTCAGCCGCATGGAGCACCACGCCAACATCGTCCCGTGGCAGCTGCTCTGCGAGCAGACGGGGGCGCGCCTGCGGGTCGCCCCGATCACGGACGACGGCGCCCTCGACATGGACGCCCTGGCCGGACTCATCGGCGAGCGCACGAAGATCGTCGCCGTCGGCCACATCTCGAATGCACTCGGCACGATCAACCCCATCCAGGAGATCGCGCGCCTGGCGCATGCGGTCGGCGCGATCATCGTCGTCGACGGCGCCCAGGGTGCACCGCACGGGCACGTCGACGTGCGCGCACTCGACGTCGACTTCTACGCCCTCTCGGGCCACAAGATGTACGGCCCGACCGGCATCGGGGTGGTGTACGGCCGCAAGACGCTGCTCGACGCCATGCCCCCCTGGCAGGGCGGCGGCGACATGATCCGCTCCGTCACCTTCGAGAAGACGACCTACAACGATGCGCCCTTCCGCTTCGAGGCGGGGACACCGAACATCGCGGGTGCGATCGGCCTGGCGGCCGCGGCGGACTACCTCCGCGACGTGGGACTCGACGCGATTGCCGCGCATGAAGCCGCCTTGCTGGAGTACGGCACTGCCCAGCTCGCCAAGGTCGAAGGCTTGCGCATGATCGGAACCGCGCCGCACAAGGCAGGCGTCCTGGGCTTCGTGCTCGAAGGCATCCACCCGCACGACATCGGCACGATCCTCGACAGCGAGGGCGTGGCGGTTCGGACCGGCCACCACTGTGCGCAGCCCGTCATGGAGCGCTTCGGCGTCCCGGCCACGGCGCGTGCCTCCCTCGGCCTCTACAACACGCCCGCGGAGATCGACGCTCTCGTGGCAGCACTCACGAAGGTGCGGGAGGTCTTCGCCTGATGAGCGAACTACGCGAGCTCTACAACGACGTGATCCTGGGCCACACGAAGAAGCCCCGCAACTTCGGGCCGCTCGAGGACGCCACCGCCACGGCTGTGGGCTACAACCCCCTGTGCGGCGACAAGTTCGTCGTGCGCATGAAGATCGAAGACGAGCGGATCGTCGACATCCGCTTCGAAGGCGACGGCTGCTCGATCTCGAAGGCCTCCGCTTCCGTCATGACCGAGACGCTCAAGGGCAAGACGCTCGAGGAGGCGAAGGAGTTGGGTGTGGTCTTCCGCGACCTGGCCACCGGCCAACTCGAAGGCACCGATCGCCTCGACGACCTCGGCAAGATGGCCGTGTTCTCCGGTGTGTCGGAGTTCCCGGTGCGGGTGAAGTGTGCGACGCTGGCGTGGCACACGATGGATGCCGCGATGGCCGGCAAAGACGAGATCTCCACGGAGTAGACGATGACCGATGCCACCCCCCCCGCCGACACGCCGCCGCCGAGCGAGAGTGCCGCGTCCTCGCCCAGCCTCGAGGAGCAGGTGATCGAGGCCATCAAGACGATCTACGATCCCGAGATCCCGGTGAACATCTACGAGCTCGGGTTGATCTACAGCTTGAACGCCGACACCGAGACGGGCCACGTCGCCGTCGAGATGACCCTGACCAGCCCCGCGTGCCCGGTCGCCGGCACGCTGCCTGGCGAGGTCGAAACGAAGATCCGCGAGATCGAGGCCGTCAACGATGTCAGCGTCGAGCTGGTGTGGGACCCGCCGTGGACGAAGGACCTCCTCTCGGAGGCCGCCATGCTCACGCTCGGGCTCGGCTAGGTCACGTGCTGCCGCCCCGGAGCACGTCGAGCGGCGTCGCGTCGTGAGCCACGCCGCGCGCCCCCCGAAGCCCAAGCACCTCGGGCCGGACTACGGCTCGCAGTGGCAGGATGCCGCGATGGCGCGGGCCTATCCCTGCCGCCCGCCCTATCCGCCGGCGGCGTACAAGATCCTGCTCTCGCTGCTGGCTGACGAGGCCCCCCCGACCATCCTCGATGTCGGCGCGGGCACCGGCGACCTCGCACGCGAGCTGGCCCTGCACGTCGAGCGCGTGGATGCCGTCGAGCCCTCACCCGCGATGATCGACGTCGGCAAGTCCCTCGGTGGAGCCAAGCTCGGGAACCTGCGCTGGATCGAGAGCCCCATCGAGTCCGCGCCGCTCGACGGCCCCTACGGACTCGCGGTGGCGGGCGAGAGCATCCACTGGACGAACTGGGACCTGGCCTTCCCGCGCCTCGCCGAAGTTCTCGCGCCGGGGGCGGTCCTCGCCCTCGTCGGTCGCCACGAGGCGCGCCTGCCCTGGAGCGACTCGCTCGGGCTGCTGATCGCGCGCTACTCGACCAACCGGGACTACACGCCGTACGACATCGAAGAAGAACTCGTGAGCCGGGGCCACTTCGAGGTCCTGGGCCGTGCACGCACGGACGACGTCACCTTCACGCAATCACGCGACGAGTACGTGGACGCCCTGCACTCACGCAACGGCTTCTCACGGACGCGCATGGGCGTGGCCACGAAGGTGTTCGACGCGAAGTTCCGCGACCTCCTGCTGAGCCACGGCGTCCAGGAGTCGGTCGAGCTGACGACGTGGACGGAGCTCGTCTGGGGCCGACCGCTCGCGTCCCAAGGCGCGCCCTAGCAGCCAGGGGCTGCTAGTGACGCGGGCGGGACGAGATGACGCGTCGTTCCAGGCAAGCACGGTCTGCAGGGGCGGTCCAGTGAAGCCCGTAGGGCGCAACGTGTGTCCGCCCGCGGACCATCCTGGGTACACCCACCCGTGAATCGCGGGCGGACACACGCCGCCGCGAAGCGCGTCGCCTGGACCGCCCCTACGAAAGCCACGCCCCTCGGTGGCGGTGCAACCCGAACCACGCACGCAAGCCGGCGACGCGTGCATGAGCCGTACAGACTGTGAGGTGGGTCCTGACCGCGCCACGCGCGGGCGGGTGATCAGTAGCCGGGCGCCGCCACCGGGCGGGGCGGGCAGCACGGACGGCAGCACGGCTTCGCGCGCGAGGACGTCTCGCGTGCGCCGATCTTGGGCCAGGGCTTGGCCATGTCCTCGAGGTTGCGCAGCGGCCGCACGCGGAAGCCGGTCTCCTCGAGCAACTGGCTGATGCCCATCTTGCCCGGGTAGTGGCCGGCACCGACCGCCACGAACATCGGCTTGTCGGGGTGCTTCTCCGCCGCCTCCATCATGCGCCGCACCATCGTGATGTTGCGATTGTCGAGCAGCTCGACCATGAACGCCTTCATCTCGGCGTTGTCGCCCATCGACTCCTGCATCATGGCGTAGAAGCCATCCAGGTCGGCCTTCACGTACATGCGGATCAGGCCCTCGATCGGATCGACCTTCTCCTCGCCGCTGCCCTCGCCCTCCGAGGGCTTGTCCAGCTCGAGGATCGCGTCGAGCGACTCGTCGAGCATCTCCACCTGCTTCTCGAGCGTGATCTTGTTGAAGATCGAGAACTGCTCGACGGGCTTCTCGAGGCCACCGACGAGCTTGCCTGCCTGCTTCGCCCCCATGTAGAGCTGCAGGTCGAGCGCCTGCTCGGCGCCGGGTGCCTCGGGCTTCGTCTCCGACTCGGTCTCCCCCGCGGCCTTGGCAGCGGCTGCCGCCTTCGCGACTTCCTCGGCCTTGCGCTTCGTGTTGACGAGCACCGGCAGCTGCACGGCCGAGAGCCACGGCCGCAGGCGCTGGAACTGCATCATCTGCATGGGGGGCAGCTCGTACCGCTCGGCGACCTGCTTGAGCTTCTCCATCGTCTCGGGGCTCGCGATATCACCGAGGCTCTTGCCGTCGGGGATGATCACGTGCTTGACCATCTCGGCGCCGCCCATGTTCGCGAAGTCGAGCTCGGTGTAGAGCGCCTTGCTGTTCTCGAGCGCCTTCAACACCACCGGCGGGTGCGTCGTGACGCGCTCGTCGGCCACGTGGATGGTGCCGAAGAGGTAGATCGGGGGCTTGGTCTGGACCTCCCACAGGATCGGGACCCGCTCGGCCTTCTCCTCGCTCGCATCTCCGGCGAGGGCGGGGGCGGCGAGCGGTGCGAGCAGCAGGCCGAGTGCCAGCGCCAGGCCGGCGGCGAAACGAACGAAACGGCGGATATCCACGGTGCAAGACCTCCTGAGCCCTCTAGAGTCCCGTTGATACCAGAACCGCGGGGGAGACGCCGCCCCTTGCGAGGAGAACTCCACATGACTCGCCTCCCCATCGCCCTCGCCTGCTTCGCTCTCCTCCTCGTGGGCTGCGGCGAAGAGCAGCAGAAGAAGATGAAGGATGCCGGCCAGACGGTCGGC
>JARGNS010000032.1:12276-14855 GCA_029213105.1 Planctomycetota bacterium | reverse complement strand
ACCGCGATCTTGAGTCGGCCTCCCTCAGCGTTCTTGCTGCGCTCCAGCACGACCAGCCCGGGCGCGGAGCCCTTCGGCTTGCGCACGTAGCGGCGCGGGGTGTAGTCGACCTCGTTGCGCTCGGCCTTGCGGCGCGTACTGAAGTGGCAGGCCAGCTCGGCCGCGTCCAGCAGGGTCTCGCCCGGGACGCTCTTGCCGCGCGGGGTGGGCACGATCACGTGGCTGCCGCTGACCCCGCGCACGTGCAGGAAGAGGTCCCCGGGCTTCGCCTTGTGGAGGGTGAGCTCGTCGTTGGCGCGGGCGTCGCGCCCCACGTGGATGTCCCAGCCGTCGGCGGAGACGAACGTACGCCAGGCCGCGGCACGGGTGGGGCCCTTGGGCTTCGCGGCCGCCCGGGGCGCCTGCGCCGCGGACTCGACTGCGGCGTGCAGGTCGGCGGGCAGGCGCGTCAACAACCTGGCGACATCCAGGTCTTCGTCGTGCTCGGGGGCCAGCGCCTGCAGGGCGGCGTCGAGTTGCTCCAGTCGCTCTGCGACATCGCCGTAGCGCGCGCGCGCGTCGGCGGCCGTGCGGTGCATGCGCTGGGCCCGCTTGAAGCACGCGCCGATCTGCTCCCCCGGCGGCAGCTTCGCGTCGAGCTCGATGACCACCTCGGTCGGTGGGTCCTGCGTGTAGTCGGGCACGGTCACGCGTGCGAGGCCGGGCTCGAGGAGATGGAACGCGCCGCGCAGCAACTCGCCCTTGCGCTCGAGGTCGGCGGCCAGCGCCTCGTTCTCCAGGGCCTTGGCCAGGGTGCGCTGCCCCTTCTGCGCCCGCGAGCGCTCCGCCTTGAGGAGCTTGCGCAGCCGGGCCGCGGCGGAGGTGTCCTGGCGCGCGCCGCGCGCCTGCTTCCACAGCTCGCGGACGGCGGCCGAGCCGTGCAGGGCGTCCTCGCTCCGCGTCTCGTCTGATTCGTCCTCCACCGGGCGGGCCGGTACCGGCACGAAGAGCGCCCCCTGCGAGGCGTCCCGGCGGGCGGCGACGTCCCCGCGCAGGGTCCACAGGACATGCCCGTTCTCGTCGAGCAGGTACCAGTTGGCCTGGCCCCCGAAGAGCTCGATCCAGAGCGTGCGGGCCCCTTCGGCACGGGTGAAGCGCACGCAGAGTGCGCGCTCCCCTTCGACGCTGTGGGCGCCGGCGAGGCGCGCCCCGGCCAGTGGCTTGCGCAGGGCGCCGGCCAGGCCGCTGGGTGCGCGCGGTGCCTTGCGCGCGCGTGCGAAGTGCACGCGCGGCAGGGCGGGGTCGAGCGCCACCACGAGGTCGATGCGCTCGTCGTTCGCACGCAGGTCGAGCCGGATCGCGGCGGGGCCGTCCTGATGGACGGCACGCACCCGGTCGCCGGCGCGCGCGTCGATCTCGCGCGCGACCTCGGCCGTCAGCTGGTGCGTCATGCGGCCTCCGCGCATGCGGGGCCTCCCTTGGGGCTTCGCCTCGGGGTGTCGAGACGCGGCCTCTGGCTTGTCGAGGCTAGGCCTCGGGGTCGTTGACCCAGCCAAGGCTGTTGAGGTCGTAGTCCAGCGTGCCTTCGCCGAACCACAGGGCGAGCTCGCTCGCGGCCGTCTCCGCGCCGTCGCTGGCGTGGATCAGGTTGAACGACTTGCTCATGCCGTAGTCGCCGCGGATCGTGCCGGGCGCGGCTTCAGCGCCGTTGGTCGGGCCGACGAGGGTGCGGACGACGCCGATGGCGCCTTCGCCCTCGAGGGCCAGCGCCGCGACGGGGCCGGCGCTCATGAACTTGAGCAGGCTGCCGTAGAAGGGGCGCTCGGCGTGCACGGCGTAGTGCTGCTCGAGAAGGGCGCGCTCCGGCTGCATCAGCTTGAGGCCGACGAGCTTGAGGCCCTTGGCCTCGAAACGGGCGATGATGGAACCGATGCGGCCGCGCTGCACGCCGTCGGGCTTGACGAGGACGAGGGTCGTCTCCATGGCAGTCATTCTCTCCATTTGAGGGGGAAGAACGGGATTGTCCGCGGCACGCGGGGTGCAAGAAGAACCGTCCGGGAGGTGCCGAAACCGCGTCATCCCGGCACGGTTGGGGTGCACTGTTTGTCGCCCTGACCTGCATGGCCCTCGGCCCGGAGCCCCATGACCACCATTCTCGCGATCCACAAGGAAGGCCACGCCGTGCTCGGCGGCGATGGCCAGGTAAGCCTGGGCAACCAGGTCCAGAAACACGGCGCCGTCAAGGTGCGCGCCCTCCAGGGCGGCCAGGTGCTGGCCGGCTTCGCCGGCAGCGCGGCCGACGCCATGGCCCTCATGGAGCGCTTCGACGCCAAGCTCGAAGAGCACGCCGGTCAGCTGCGCCGTGCGGCCGTCGAGTTGGCCAAGGACTGGCGCACCGATCGGGTGCTCCGGCGCCTCGAGGCGGTGATGATCGTGGCCGACCGCAGCGAGCTGCTGCTGGTCTCCGGCACCGGCGACGTCATCGCCCCCGACGACGGGGTGCTGGCCACGGGCTCGGGTGGCCCGTTTGCCGCCGCGGCGGCGAAGGCCCTGCTGGAGCACACCGACATGTCGACGGCCGATGTCCTGCGAGCCGGCCT
>JARGNS010000032.1:9247-12266 GCA_029213105.1 Planctomycetota bacterium | reverse complement strand
GACATCGACATCTACACCAACAACCAGCTCACCGTGCTCGAGACGCCCGGAGGGCAGGCCTGATGAAGATCGACGAGAAGGAACTGACCCCGGCGCGCATCGTCGAGGAACTCGATCGCTATGTCGTCGGCCAGAAGGACGCCAAGCGTGCCGTGGCCGTCGCCATTCGCAACCGCTGGCGGCGCATGCAACTCAGCAAGGACATGCGCCGTGAGGTCGTGCCCAAGAACATCCTGTTGATGGGCCCGACCGGTGTCGGCAAGACGGAGATCGCCCGACGCATCGCGACGCTCTTTGATGCCCCCTTCACCAAGGTGGAAGCCACCAAGTTCACCGAGGTCGGCTACGTCGGTCGCGACGTGGACTCGATCGTTCGCGACCTCGTCGAGAACGCCATGGGCATGGTGCGAGAGCAGGCGCGCGAGCGCGTGCGCACCAAGGCCCGCGAAGCGGCGGAGGAGCGCGTGCTCAGCTACCTCGTCACGTCGTGGCAGCCCGGCGACCCCGAGGTCGAGTTGTTTGCCAACGGGGCCGATGGTCAGCCGACCATGCAGGACCTTGCCGCCCTGCGCGTGAAGCTGCGCGAGCGCCTGCGCGCCGGTGCCCTGCTCGATCGCGAGGTGGACGTCGAGGTCTCCGACGGCGCCCAGGCCCTCGGCAACATCTTCGGGGAGCAGGCGTTCGCCCAGACGGGCATGGACCTGAGCAAGCTCTTCGAGCAGCTCAACCAGGGCCGCGGTGGCCCGCCCCAGGGCTCGACCAAGACCCGCCGCATGAAGGTGGGGGAGGCCCTGGAGGCGCTGCAGGCCGAGGAGGCCGAGAAGCTCGTCGATGACCAGAACGTCGCCGCCGAGGCCATCGAGCTCGTCGAGAACTCCGCGATCGTCTTCCTGGATGAGATCGACAAGGTCGCCGGCCGTCAGGGCGGGAGCGGCCCGGACGTCTCCCGTGAGGGCGTGCAGCGTGACTTGCTGCCGCTCATCGAGGGCACGACCGTCACCACCCGCCACGGTGCGGTCAAGACCGATCACATCCTGTTCATCGGGGCCGGCGCGTTCCACGTCAGCAAGCCTTCGGACCTGCTGCCGGAACTGCAGGGCCGCATGCCGATCCGCGTGCGACTCGACGCGCTCACCGAGCATGACTTCGTGCGCATCCTGACCGAGCCGCGCAACGCACTCACCAAGCAGTACGCCGCGCTCATGGAGACGGAGGGCGTGAAGCTGCGCTTCACCGAGGACGGCATTGCCGAGATGGCGCGCGTGGCGGCGAGCGCCAACACGACGCACGAGAACATCGGCGCCCGGCGCCTGTTCACCGTGCTCGAGCGCGTCATCGACGAGGTGTCCTTCGCCGGGCCCGACCTCAAGGGTCAGAAGATCCCCATCGACGAGGGGTACGTGCGCGCCCGCGTGGGCGACCTGCTCGAAGACCAGGACCTGGGCCGCTACGTGCTGTAGCGAGCCCCGGCATCGTGCGCGCGGGATAGGGCGCTCGGGAGCCGGCCCGGCTAGCATCGCCTCGTGACCCAGGACGCCACCCCTCCGCGATCCATCGCCAGCGGGTTCGCCGGTTCCGGCAGCGACGCCGGGGATGGCATGGCGCTCATCGGCCTCCTCGCCACCGATGCGGGCCGCCGCCTGCGCGTCTTCTCCGCCCTCGGCATGGGCATCTTCGCGGCCGGGGCGGTGCTCGCCAGCGTGGTGCCGCCCGCGCTGGGCGGGGGCGACGAGGCGGGGCCGGTCCTGCGGACGCTCTGCCTCGCGCTCTTCGCGCTCTCGCTCCTGATTCACCTGTTCGCCCGCCGGTCCGGCGCGAGCCCGGCCGCCGTGGTGCGCGTGGGGCTGCTCTATGTCGTCGTGGCTTCCGGCGCGATGGCCATGACCGAGAGCCTCCTGGCCGGGGGCGGTACATCGGAGTGGCGTGGCGTGTCCGGGATCGGCATCTGGATCGTGCTGTTTCCGTTGATCATCCCGTGCCTGCCGCGCCAGGCGCTTGCGGTGTCGCTCGCGAGCGCTGCCATGCTGCCGCTGTGCTACGGCGTGCAGCGCAGCTTCGGCGGACAGCCTCTGCCCGGCGCGCTGCTCGTGAAGTGGTGGGCGCCGGTGTTCTTCTGCGCGGGACTCTCGTTTGTCGCCGCCTTGTCCGTACACCGCCTCGCGCGGGCGCTGGCCGAGGCGCGCGCCGCCGCCCGCAAGGCGGGTCGCTACGAGCTGGTCGAGCGGGTGGGGGAAGGGGGCATGGGCCAGGTGTGGCGCGCGCGCCACGCCCTCCTCCCGCACGACGTCGCGGTCAAGATCATCCGTCCGGCCGGCGGGGCCGCCGCGCGTCCCGAAGAGGCCCAGGAGATTGCGCATCGCTTCCGGCGCGAGGCGGAGGCCGTGGCCTTGCTCAGCTCCCAGAGCACGGTGCGTCTCTTCGACTACGGCGTCGACGAGGAGGGCGAGCTGTTCGCGGTCATGGAGTACCTGCGCGGCTACGACCTCCAGCGGCTGGTGGAGGAGTACGGCGTGCTGCCGCCCGAGCGCGTCATCCACCTGCTCGACCAGATCTGCCTCTCCCTGGCCGAAGCCCATGCGGTGGGCCTCGTGCACCGCGACATCAAGCCCGCCAACCTCATGGTGTGCCGGCTCGGCCAGATTTCCGACTTCGTCAAGGTCCTCGACTTCGGCCTCGTGGGTGCGATCGAGCCCGATGCAGCCGTGCTCACGGGTGCGGGGCAGGAGTCGACGGTGGCGGGTACACCCGGCTTCGTGGCGCCGGAGATCCTGCGCGGGGGGGTGGGCGACGTACGCGGCGACCTGTTCGCGCTAGGGGTCGTCGGCTACTGGCTGCTGACCGGCACCACGCTCTTCCCGCGTGACGATGGCAGCGAGGACATCGCGCGGTACTTCATGGACGAGCCCGAGCCGCCGGCGCAGCGCCTCGGCCGTGCGCTGCCCGAGGACCTGTCGCGGCTGATCCTCGCGTGCGTGGCCAGGGATCCCGCCGAGCGTCCGAGCTCGGCGCTCGCGCTGCG
>JARGNS010000032.1:0-9237 GCA_029213105.1 Planctomycetota bacterium | reverse complement strand
CAGGCGCTCGAGGGGGCCGGCATGTGGCGCGAGGCCGATGCCGACGCCTGGTGGGACGCCCACCCGGCCGACTAGCGCTTCCACGCCCGGAGGCGCCGTGTACGACGGGGCGCTCGCAGGGCCCGACCTCAAGGGGCAGAAGATCCCGATCGATGAAGGGTAGGTACGCGCACGCGTCGGGGACCTGCTCGAGGATCACGACCTGGGCCGCTACGTGCTCTAGCGCGGTCCGGGCGCCTGCCCTGCCCACCGTCGTGCCGTACGCCGATACTGGGCGTCACGGAGGTGCGGCTTGGGCCCCTGGATTGCGCTGCTGCTGGTCCTGGTCCCGCTGCTCGGGCCCTGCGTCGTCATGGTCTGGCGGTCTGCGAACGCGCCCGCCCTCGAGCCCGCCGATCCCGTAAGGCCGATCTGCGTGATCGCGACGATCGTGGCCCTCCTCGGCCTGCTGATGCCGCTCTGGACCCTGATCGCCGGGACGACGGACTTCGATCCCCTCGGGATCCTCGAGCCGGACGGCGGGCTGTCTCTCCTGTGCTACGTCGCGACCGTGCCGGCACTCATCGTCGCGTGGAGCACCAATGGCGGGCGCCGGGCCACGCAGAACACGGTCCTGGCGTGGCTGCACGGAGGGACATTCCTGCTCCTGGCTCCGTCGTTCTACATGTTCGTCATGCTGGTGGTCGCCTACGACTCGGTCGGGCACACCTGATAGGGGGGCGGGGCGCCGTGGGCGTCCCCGGGCCGGAAGCCGGCTAGGGCTGTCGGGTTGCCGTGTACTTGCCGGACTTGCCGAGGGCTGCGATGGCCTCCTGCGCCGTGTAGCCGTCCTCCGGGATGAGGTAGGCCAGACCGGCGTCGTAGTCGACCGCCGCATCCTTCACGTTCTCGTCGAGGAGCGTGTCACGCACGCTGAGCAGGCAGCCCGTGCCTCAGGTCATGCCGTCGACCTTCAGCACGATCACGCCGGGGGCGCTCTTGATCTCGCTCAGGGCATCGTTGTTGGCGCCGACCTGCATGCGGCCGTAGCCCCACATGGCAAGCACGGCGACCGCGAGGACGACGAAGGCGATCTTCAGGGGCTTCTTCATGGGCGGGGGCTCCGGGTGGGGGCGCTCCACGATACGCCAGGCCGAGCGGGTCCCACCGCCAGCCCCGGTTTGCCCCGCCGGTCCCACCTCCGGCGTCAGCGGACGGGGCAGCGTGGACCCGACCCGGATGTCCCGTTCGAGGCGGCGCCGGGTACGCTTTCGCGTTTCCCCGGGATTCCTGCCATGAAGACCGCATTCCGCACGCATACGTGCGGCGCGCTGCGCGCCGCCGACGAAGGCACCGAGGCCACCCTCAGCGGCTGGGTGAACGTCGTCCGTGATCAGGGTGGCGTCCTCTTCGTGGACCTGCGCGACCGCTACGGCCTGACGCAGGTCACGTTCCGGGGCGACAAGGATCCCGAGCTCCTGGCGGCCGCCGAGAAGGTGCGCCCGGAGTGGGTGCTCAAGGTCACCGGCGTCGTGATTCCGCGCCCGGCCGAGGCCGCCAACCCGAACATGGCCACCGGGTCGATCGAACTGGAGGCCACCGCGCTCGAGATCCTCGCGCAGGCCGACACCCCGCCGTTCCCGCTGGACGACCGCGGGGGCGAGGTCTCCGCGGGGATCCGGCGGCAGCACCGCGGCCTGGATCTCCGGCGCAAGCGGCAGACGGAGTTCCTCGCCGCACGGGCCCAGATCGCCTCGACGATGCGCCAGCACCTGGAAAGCGCCGGCTTCATCGACATCGAGACGCCGACGCTCATCAGCTCGACGCCCGAAGGCGCACGCGACTACCTGGTGCCGAGCCGCGTGCACGCGGGGTCGTTCTATGCGCTGCCGCAGTCGCCGCAACTCTTCAAGCAGCTGCTGATGATCGGCGGGCAGGACCGCTACTACCAGTTCGCCCGTTGCTATCGCGACGAGGACCTGCGCGCCGACCGTCAGCCCGAGTTCACCCAGGTGGACCTCGAGGCCTCCTTCGTCGAGGAGGAGGACGTCTTCGCCATCCTCGAGCCCTGCGTGGCCGAGCTCATCGAGACGTGGCGCGGCGAGGCGATCGCGCAGCCGTTCCTGCGCCTGCCCTACGCCGAGGCCATGGAACGCTTTGGCTCCGACAAGCCCGACCTGCGCAACCCGCTCGAGCTCGTGGAGTGCACGGCGGAGGGAGCGGCCCTGGGCTTCAAGCCCTTCGAGATGGCCGCGGAGAGCGGCGGCATGGTCAAGGTCCTCGTCGGCCCTGGCGCGGCGTCCTTCTCGCGCAAGGAGATCGACGGCCTCGAGGCCGTCGCCAAGGGCATGGGGGCGCCCGGCCTCGCCTGGTCCAAGATCGGCGAGGAGAAGCCGACCGGCCCCATGGCGCGCTTCCTGGGCGGCGAGGCCGGCGAGGCGTTCCTGGCCAAGATCGGCGCGAAGGTCGGCGACTGGTTCTGCTGTGCGGCCGGCGACGCGGCGCTCGTCTACCGCATCCTCGGCTCCCTGCGCGATACGGTGGCGCGCAAGCTCGAGCTCGTGGACGAGTCGAAGAACTCCGTGCTCTGGGTCACGGACTTCCCGCTGGTCGAGTGGAACGAGGAGCAGGGGCGCTTCGACGCCATGCACCATCCCTTCACCAGCCCGACCGACGAGACCGCCGAGGTCCTGCTGCGTGCCGCGGCAGGCGATCCGATCCCGCCCGAACAGATCGGTGGCCTGCCGTCCAAGGCGTACGACCTGGTCTTCAACGGCTCGGAGATCGGCGGGGGCAGCATCCGCATCCACCGCGCCGACGTCCAGGCCGCCGTCTTCGACCTGCTGAAGATCAGCCCCGAGGAGCAGGAGGCGCGCTTCGGCTGGTTCGTCGAGGCCCTGCGCTTCGGCACGCCGCCCCACGGGGGGCTCGCCTTCGGCTTCGACCGCTTCGTGATGAGCCTCCTGGGCGAGGCCGGGATCCAGGAGGTCATCGCCTTCCCCAAGACGATGACCGCCTCGGACCTGCTCTGCCGGGCGCCGTCGCCGGTGGGGGCCGAACAGCTCGACGAGCTGAGTCTGGCGCTGAGCCTGCCGCCCGCGGACGATTCCTAGCGAGCACCCCGTTCTTCTTCCGACGTCCGTCCGATTCCCCGCGAGGGACCCCATGCGCCTCCAGCCGACTTCCCTGCTTCTGCTCGTTCTCGCCGCCTTGGGCGGTCTCCTCGGCTGTGGCCCGGAGGCCGAGGACACGACGGCGGTCGACGTCGACGACCTCCTGGCGCGCCTGCAGATGGCCCAGGACGAGGAACTCGAGGTCGTGGCCGAGAAGGTCGGACAGCTGGCCCAGGAGGATCCCGCCGTGCTCGAGCGCCTCGTGGAGATGATGCGCACCGACGAGCCCCACGCCGGGATGATCACCCTGGAGTTCTCGCTGGTCGACCCGGCCGCGATCCCCAACCACGTGGCCCGTGGCCGGGCCATGCAAGCCATCGTCGAGACGATGGCCCACCGCCTGCGCATCCACGGCCATGCCGGCGGTACGTTCGATACCCACGAGGACGAGAACCGCATCGAGTTGCTCGTGCCCAAGCCCCGCTTCCGCGCCGAGGTCGATGCCGAGACCCGCGCCACGCTGGACGTGGAGTACGGGCACATGCTCCTTCGTCACCTCACGGCACCGGGCCGGGTCGAGCTGCTGGTCGTCGTGCCGCCGCCGAAGGAGGGCGTCGAGCCCGCCAGCGCGTGGACCGCGTCGCCCGCCGCCTACAACGCCTTCGTCGAGACGCAGGCGGCCCTGCTCGATGCGGCCGTCGCGGAAGGCGCGGTGTACGCCCCGGGGGAGCCCGGGTTCGTACTGGTCGCCGTGCCGCCGGCTCCCGGTGAGACGGAGCACGGCTACCTCGTCGTCCAGCGTGCGGCCGGCGACGGCGGGCACTTCGATCGTGACGACTTCGGGCTGCGTGAGATCGTCTTCCACGAGGGCAATCGCCTCGGTCTCGAGATGAAGATCAAGGCGGACCGGGTTGCCGCGTTCAAGGCCTGGACCGCGGCCAACCAGGGCCGCGAGGTCGTGCTCGTCGTCAACGGTGTGGCCGGCACCCCGGTGCGCATCCTCGAGCCCCTCGAGGGCACGGCGGCGATACCCGTGGGGGCGGCCGATGATCGCTCCGCCCAGGCACGACGCGCCGCCGTGATGCGCGCCTTGGCGACGAGCCCCTACGCCCATGCCGTACGCGGCCGGCGCGTCACCGTCGTGGGGCCGAGCACCGTGACGCCCGCGGCGATGGCCCTGGTGGCGTCAGGCAACGCGGGCGCGGCGCGCATGGGCGCCCTGCGAGCCGAGGGCGGCGCCATCGGTGCGCGCGCCGGCCGCATCCTCGAGCTCATCGGTCGTCGCCGCACGACGGGCGGCGAGCGCTTCGTGCCAGGGAACAAGTAGCGGTCCACGCGCGTCTGCGCCATGGTGTCCGGACTTCTTCCCGGCCGGGTAGATTGACCCGTCCCCGCAACGCAACTGCACCTTCCAGGAGGTATCTCGCCATGGCTTCGCAACTCGAACTCCGCCTTCCCGATGGGTCGATCCGCCAGGTCGCTCCGGGCACGACGGTGTACGAGGTCGCGGCCTCCATCGGCGCCGGCCTCGCCAAGGCGGCCGTGGCCGGCGAGATCGAGGGGGAGGTCATCGAGGTCTCGCGCCCGATCGAGCAGGGCGGCGCCTTCCGGATCCTCACCGCGCGGGATGCCGATGCCCTGCACGTGCTGCGTCACAGCGCCGCGCACCTGCTGGCGATGGCCGTGCTGGACCTGTTCCCCGGGAGCGACCTGGGCTTCGGGCCGGCCACCGATGACGGCTTCTACTACGACTTCAAGACCCCGCAGCCGATCGTGGAGGACGACCTCCCGAAGATCGAGAAGCGGATGAAGGAGATCGTGAAGGAGGGCCGTGCCTACGCGCGCGTCGCCTACGACCGCGCCGGCGCGAAGGTACGCCTTGCCGAGGTCGGCTACGACCTCAAGGTGCCGCACGTCGACGAGATCCCCGAGGACGTGATCACCTTCTACGACTCGGGTGCCTTCACCGACATGTGCGAGGGGCCCCACGTCCCCGACACCTCCTGGATCGGCAACATCAAGCTGCTCTCCGTCAGCGGTGCCTACTGGCGCGGTGACGCGAGCGGCATCCCCATGCAGCGCGTGCGCGGTACCGCGTTCTTCGACAAGAAGAGCCTCAAGGCGCATCTGGAGCGTATCGAGCAAGCCAAGCTGCGTGACCATCGCAAGATCGGTCGCGAGATGGATCTCTTCTCCTTGCACGCCGAGGGCCCGGGCTTCCCGTTCTGGCACCCCAAGGGCACCGTGCTGTGGAACGAGCTCGAGGGGTTGCTGCGCGAGGAGTTGATGGCGCGTGGCTACGGCGAGGTGAAGACCCCGGCCGTGCTGTCCGACGAGCTCTGGCGCACCTCGGGGCACTACGAGCACTTCCGCGACGACATGTACTTCCTCGATATCGACGAGCGTTCGTTCGCCGTCAAGCCGATGAACTGTCCCGGTTGCTGCCTGATCTACGGCTCGAAGCCGCACTCCTACAAGGAGCTGCCGCTGCGCATGGCCGAGTTCGGTGGCGTGCACCGCAACGAGATGTCGGGTGTCCTGCACGGCTTGCTGCGCGTGCGCGCGTTCACCCAGGACGATGCCCACGTGTACTGCACGGAGGATCAGCTCGAGGCCGAGATCAGCGACATGCTCGACATGACCCGCGCGGTCTACGGCGCGGTCGGCTTCGACGACGTCAAGACCCGCCTCGCCACCCGGCCCGAGAACGCCATGGGCGATCCCGAGCAGTGGGCCAAGGCCGAGAAGGCCCTGGCCAACGCGCTGGACAAGAACGGCTGGGAGGGGCTCTGGGTGGAAGCACCCGGCGAAGGGGCCTTCTACGGCCCGAAGATCGAGGTCCACGTGACCGATGCCCTCGGCCGGTCCTGGCAGTGCGGCACCGTCCAGGTCGACTTCTCCATGCCGGCGCGCTTCGGCCTGGAGTACACCGGCCGCGACGGGCAGAAGCACACCCCGGTGATGATCCACCGCGCGATCCTGGGCTCCATGGAGCGCTTCGTCGGCATCCTGATCGAGCACTACGCGGGCAAGTTCCCGCTCTGGCTCGCCCCCGTGCAGGCCAAGGTGCTCTCGATCACCGAGAAGCAGAGCGAGTTCGCCGAGCAGGTCGCAGCCCAGCTCGTGGCCGCTGGCATCCGGGCCGAGGCCGACGTCCGGGGCGACAAGGTCGGCTCCAAGATCCGCGATGCGACCCTCGAGCGGGTGCCCTACATGCTCGTCGTAGGCGGGCGGGAGGCCGAGAGCGGCCAGGTCGACGTCCGCACCCGGGCGGGGGACCGCCTGGGGACCATGGACGTCGCGGGCTTCGTCGCCCACGCCCGCGAGGAGATCGCCGGACGGTCCTGATGCCTGCTCTGGGGGCGAAACCCCCAGAAAGCAGGTGTCCGTCCGTTCCGGAAGTGGCACACTGATGGGCCTCGGCCCCGTTCCAGACGAACGGGAGCCGGGGACCCCTTACGACACCCTGGAGAGAACGTCATCCGACGCCACCGCTTCGACCGGTCCATGCCCCGTGACATTGGACCGCGAATCAACGACCGCATCACCATCCGCCGCATTCGCGTCATCGACCACGAGGGCACGAATCACGGCGAGATCGACACCATGGACGCCCTGCGCATGGCCCGCGAGGCCGGCCTGGATCTCGTGGAGGTGAACGCCAAGTCCCGGCCCCCCGTGTGCCGCATCATGGACTTCGGCCGCTACAAGTACGAGCAGAGCAAGAAGGCGCACGAGTCGCGCCAGAAGCAGCACCGTGCCAAGCTCAAGACCGTGCGCCTGCGCCCCAAGACCGACCCGCACATGCTCGACATCCGTGTCGCCATGGCGCGTGCGTTCCTCGAGCGAGGCGACAAGGTGCAGATCATGATCCTGTTCCGTGGGCGCGAGATGGCCCACCAGGATCTCGGCATCAAGCACTGCAAGGAAGTCGCGAAGCGGCTCGAGGACATCGCCAAGGTCGAGCAGCACCCTCGGACCGAGGGCCGCCGCATGTCGATGTTGCTGGGGCGCAAGTAGCGCCAGTCCGCCGGGGCGCATGCCGCCCGGGCCTCCCGGGGCGCGCACCGCACCCTCGGCCTGCCCGGCGGGCCGCCTCCGGCGGCCCCCGCACGACCAGGGCCCAGGCTATTGGCCACGCCCCCGCGAGGGCCAGGCCGGACGCTTTCCTGGGTGCGGGGAATCTCCCCACCAATTCTTGCCCCCGCCCTCCGTAGGGCTACCCTGCCTCGTTCGCCCTCCGGATCGGCCGGAGAGCGCAGTACCTGCCCCCCAGAAGGGGGCCCCCGGAGCCTGACCCATGCCCAAGATGAAGACCCGCAAGTCCGTTGCGAAGCGGTTCAAGGTCAGCAAGACCGGCAAGGTGCTGCCCTACGGCTCGTCCAACTCGAGCCACATCATGAGCAAGAAGGACGCGAAGCGCCGCCGTCGTCTGCGTCACCCCACTCCGGTGAAGGGTGCCCAGGCCGCGACCATGCGACGCCTGAGCGGAAAGTAGGGATCTCGGCAGCCGAACTGCCGTCCCCGAAACTTTAAGGAAGTTCCACCATGGCACGTGCAACCAGCACTCCCGTCCGTCTTGCTCGCAAGCGCCGTCTGATGAAGTTCGCCAAGGGCAACTGGGGCGCGCGTCGCGTCCAGTACAAGGTGATGAAGGAGACGGTCCACCGCGGGTGGCAGTACGCCTACATCCACCGTCGCCTGCGCAAGCGTGACTTCCGTCGTCTCTGGATCCTGCGCATCAACGCCGCCTGCCGTGCGCGCGGCATGATGTACAGCCGCCTCATCCATGGCCTGTCCAAGGCCGGCATCGTGTTGAACCGCAAGACGCTCAGCGAGCTCGCGATCCACGACCCCAAGGCGTTTGACGCCGTCGTCGAGGCGGCCCGGAGCGCGGCCTAGGCTCGATCGAGACCCTCGGGTCTCGACCGGACCCGCGCAGCCCGCTCACGCTTCCTCGTTCCCTGATTCCCCGGCGGGGGTGGGAGCGATCCGTCCGCGCCGGGGCCACCCAGCCCCACGGTTCTAGATCCGAACCGCTTGCCCGTGTAGACAGGTCGCCATGCTCGACGAACTCCAAGCCCTGGAGCAGGAAGCCCTGGCCGCCGTTGCGGCCGCGGCCGACGGTCCCGCCCTGGACGCCGTCCAGAGCGAGTACGTCGGCAAGAAGGGCCGCCTCTCGGGCGTCCTTCGCACCGTCGGCTCCCTGCCGCCCGAACAACGCGGTCCCGTCGGCAAGGCGGCCAACCTGGCCCGCCGCGCCGTGGAGGCCGCCATCGAGGCGCGCCGCGGTGACCTCATCGCCGCGGCCGACGCCAACCTCGGGGAGACGGAGTGGGTCGACGCGACCCTGCCGCCGCCCGCCGCCCGCGCCGCGGCCGGCCGCCTCGGGGGTACGGTCCATCCGATCACCGCCCTCGTGCGCGACATGGAGGAGATCTTCCTCTCCATGGGCTTCGACACCCTCGACGGCCCCTGGGTCGAGGACGACCGCCACAACTTCGGCGCGCTGAACATCCCCGCCGATCATCCCGCGCGGGACATGCAGGACACCTACTGGTTGTCGGACGGCAACCTGCTGCGTACGCACACCAGCCCCGTGCAGGTGCGCGCCATGGAAGCCAGTGCGCCGCCGATTCGCGCCGTCTGCCTCGGGCGCGTCTTCCGCCACGAGGAACTCGACGCGACCCACGAGAACACCTTCCACCAGGCCGAGGGGTTCTTCGTGGATCGTGGCGTGAGCGTGGGCCACATGCTCTACGTGCTGCGCACCCTCCTGCGCGAGATCCTCGACGACGACGTCCAGGTGCGCCTGCGTCCGTCGTACTTCCCGTTCGTCGAGCCGGGCTTCGAGATGGACGTCACCTTCCGCGGCAAGTGGATGGAGCTGCTCGGCTGCGGCATGGTGCATCCGTACGTCCTCGAGCAGGGCGGCATCGATCCGAGCGTCTACTCGGGCTTCGCGTTCGGCCTCGGGATCGACCGTCTGGTCATGCTCAAGCACGGCGTCGAAGACGTGCGTCACTTCATGGGAGGCGACCTGCGCTTCTTGCGGCAGTTCGCCGGGGGGCTCGAAGGATGAAGCTCTCCTACCGTTGGCTCGCGGAGCTCGTGGATCTCTCCGAGACCCCGCCCGCGGCCCTCA
>JARGNS010000031.1:3273-15381 GCA_029213105.1 Planctomycetota bacterium | reverse complement strand
GAGAGCGCCTCGTAGTCGGGGTGCAGCTTGCCGGCCTGGGCGCCGGAGGTGATGCGGTGCGCGGGCGGGTCGAGCGCCACCGTCATCACGTCGCTCATGTTGCCCGAGTCGAGCGAGGAGGCGTAGACCGTCATGAACCAGCCGCCCACGAGCAGGATGAGCCCCGTGAACAGGAAGATCAGGAAGTAGTTCCAGAAGTACTGCAGCGGGCGCGCGAAGAGGTAGCTGAACGCACGGCTGATGGCGTCCAGGCTGCCGTTGCACTCCCAGGAGGCGGCCGCGCTGATGAGGGGCATGCCGAAGATGCCGCCCACGCCCACGAGGACGATCAGCAGCGTGCTGACGAGGCGCAGCGGGCCAAGCAGGATGGCGAGCACGCCACCGAGGCCCGGGATCGACTCGAGCAGGCCGGCCAGGGCGTTGCAGCCCCAGAAGACGGCGATGATCGCCACGATGATCACGGGGCAGAGCAGGAGCGTCGTCCAGTGACGGGCCGAGAAGCGCAGGGCCTCGCCGATGGACATGCCCTCGTCGCGCGCGATGCGCAGCGTGGTGATGCGGTGGATGCCGAGGCCGAAGAACGACCAGACCGCGAGGAACCAGACACCGCCGAGGGCGAGATCCCACGGGCCGTACTGGTTCAGGTCACCCGGGTTGATGCGCAGGGCACGGGAGATGAGCCGCTCGATCTCCGGGCCGATGTGCGGGACGTGGCCGAAGAGGCCGAGGGCCCAGGCGAGGAAGCCGCCGGGGATGTCGAAGGCCACGTTGTCGCCGAGATCGCCGGGGCGGAAGATCGCGCTCAGCAGGTCGCCGCCGAGCGAGTACACGATGAACCCGAGGACGCCGAGCGCGAGGGCGCGGAAGTCGAAGGGCACGCGCGGCGCGCGGAAGTAGGTCCGGGGGAGAAGACCCGGGTCGTAGTGCTCAGCCATGGATACCTCACCCGTTCCCAGCGATGGGGGGCCGGATTGTAGCCGCGAGGCCGTGCGGGGCAACGGAGGTACCACAGCCAGCGCCCGGACCCGCCGCCCAACCGCCGCTTGGCCGATCGTGGCGGATTCCAGCGTCCGTCGCGTGGCCGAACGGCCCCGCGCAGGCAAGAAACCGCGCTTCACGCGGGAGCGATCAAAGGACGGCACGGCATTCGTCCGATGGCCTGCCGAGGAGGTGTTCCACGTGAAGATCATTTCGACTGCCGTCTCGCTCTTGGTCGTCGCCCTGCTGGCGTCCCCCGTGCGAGCCGACGATCCGAAGCCCGCGCCCGCCAAGCCCGCGCCCGCCAAGCCTGCGCCGGCCAAGCCTGCGCCCGCCAAGCCCGCGCCCGCGAAGCCCGCCCCGGCGAAGCCGGCTCCCAAGAAGGAGGAGCCGCCCCAGCCCACGCTCACCTTCCACAACGAGGGGCTGATCGAGCGTGCCGACGGCTCGGTCGTGTACTTCTATCGCACGAACTTCGCGACGCCCGCGGTGCTCGTGACCTCGCTGAAGGCCATGGGCTTCGACAAGCTCCCGGGCCTCAAGCCCCTCAAGCCGCTGACCGGGAACAACAACCAGCTGCTGATCGAGGGCGACCCGGACGCCGTCGAGCTCGTCCTCGACGTGATCTCGTACTTCGACGTGGCCGAGCCCCAGGTCTTCATCGAGGCCAAGGTCATCGAGGTCACGTACGACTCGAACTTCGAGTTCGGCGTCGACTACCTCCTGGACCGCAACGTCGCCGGGCCCAACACCATCTTCCGCGGGGCCCAGGCCGACCTGAACCCGCCGTCGTTCTTTCGCTCCGGCCTGCCGCCGGGCTTCCCCTTCCAGGGATCGCAGCTGGGCTTCGGCCTCATCGGCAGCAACGCCATCGACTTCGGTGCCATGACGCTGAACTACCAGGCGCTGCAGATCAACGGCAAGGCGGAGGTGCTGTCCAAGCCGTCGATCATCGCCACCCAAGGCGTCAAGGCGTCCGTCACCACCGAGGAGACGACCCCGATCGTCTCGCTCAACTTTGCGGACCGCAACAACGAGCAGTTCCGCGCCCAGATCATCAAGACGGGTGTCAGCCTCGAGGTGACTCCCTCCCATATCGGCGACCAGTACGTCACCTTGCAGATCCTCCCGCAGGTGCGCGGCGCCGGAGCCTTGGCTTCGACCCGCCCGGGCGGCACGTTCGCGCCCATCCAGACGGTCCGCAGCGCCAACACCAAGGTCACCCTGGGGGACGGCGAGACCCTGGTCATCGGTGGCCTCTACACGAACCAGAGCACGACGGAGAAGGCCAAGACGCCGTTCTTCTCGGACCTCCCGCTCCTCGGCGACCTCTTCACGCGCACGAAGGAGACGAAGCAGAAGACCGAGCTGATCTTCATCCTGACGCCCCACATCGTCCGCAAGACCTCGGATCTCAAGATCATCGTGCCCCCCAAGGAACTCGAGCGCCTCGAAGCGGCCGGCGACGACAGCGACGACTGCTGCGGCAAGCCGATTCCCATGCCGAAGCCCTGCCTGCCGAAGCCTCCGGGCTGGGGCGCCCAGCTCGAAGACGACTACCGCCATGCGGCGCGCGCTCCCCCTCGCCCTGCTCGTCGCGGCCTTGGCCGCGGCGGGCTGCCAGTCCGCGCCCGAGAAGAGCCTGCCGACCGTGCAGACCTCGGCCCTGGCTCCGCTGCCCGAGGACGCGGGGCCCTGGAAGCCCCAGCGGGAGTACGAGGAGATCGCAGGGCCCTGGCGCGTCGCCGACGGGCAGTTCGAGCAGGCGCTCGCCACCTTGCCGGTCTCGACCCGGGCGGAGGCCGTGGATCCCTTCGAGGCGGCGCCGGCCGTCGCGCCTGCCACGCCCCAACCTGTCGTCCGGCGCTCCCGCGGGCCCAAGCTCGCCGTGCCGCGCCGCCGCGCCGCCCGCGAGGCGCGGCCTGTGGGCAAGAAGGCCACCAAGAACGCCGAGCAGCTCGCCCACGAGCATTTCCTCGACTACCCCACGCGCGTGAAGGCCCGCAAGCTGACGCTGCACCTGCCGCCGGCCTTCGCCGCCGAGGTGCGCCTCACCGGCGCCTCGGTCTCGCCCCTGCAGCACGGCCGCCGCCAGGCCCTGGGCGCGGCGCGCCTCGTGGTGCGCGAGCTGACGCTCGAGGCCGAGCGCGTGACCCTGCGCGTGCGCACGGACGGCCGCCCGGACGTGCAGATCATGGCCCGCGGCGACGTGACCTTCGTGGCGGACGTGCGGGGCAACGTGCTGCGGGAAGAGGGTCTGCGCAGTCTCCTGATCACCAACGATCAGGTGGTGCCGATCCGCTGACCTGCGTAGGCTCTGCGCCATGAGCGACGCGCAGACGACCCCTCTCCTCCCCGCAGGCATCTTCGAGGGCCAGACCGCCTTCATCACGGGCGCCGGTACGGGCCTCGGCCTGGCCGTCGCCACCCGCATGGGACGCCTCGGCGCGAACATCGTCTGCGTGAGTCGCGACACGGGCCACCACGAGCAGCTGCTCGCCCGCGGAGCCGAGGAGGGCTTCGAGGTCCTGAGCGCGGCGCTCGATGTGCGCGAGCCGGCCGACGTCAAGCGCGTCGTGCGCGCGGCGTGCGAGCACTTCGGCGGCATCGACGTGCTCGTGAACAACGCGGCCGGCAACTTCGTGCGCCCGGCCATGGCCCTGGCGCCGAAGGGCTTCAAGGCCGTCATCGACATCGCGCTGAACGGCGTCTTCTACGTCTCGCGCGAGGTCGGGCGCCGCATGCGCGAGCGCGGCGGCACGATCGTCAACATCTCCGCACCCTACGCCACCACCGGCAAGCCCCACGTCGTGCACTCGGCCTGCGCCAAGGCCGGCGTGGAGGCGATGACGCGCTCGCTGGCCGCCGAGTGGGCCATGTACGGCATCCGCGTCAACGCCGTATCCCCTGGGCCGTTCGTGAGCGAGGGGGCGGGCGACCGGCTCTGGCCCAGCGCCGAGATGGAGCAGCAGGTGCGTGACTCCATTCCCATGGGGCGCTTCGGCACGGCCGAGGAGGTCGCCGAGCTCGTTTGCCTGTTGTCCAGTACCGCGACCCCGTGGGTGACCGGCGCTGTCTGGCTTGCCGACGGCGGTTGGAGCCTCCCGCGGCCCATGGTCGAGGGGGTGCCCGAGCGCATCGACCGACGCCGCCGGGCATCGGACGCAGGGGGCCCGTCGCCGGAGTCCGACTGATACACTTCCGCGGCTCAATCCGCGGGGGCTGCCGCTCATGAACATCCGCCACTTGCGCTTCCGGCAGCGCTTTCTCCTCCTTGCGGGGATCGTGCTGCTCGGCTTCGTCGCGCTGATGCTGGTCTCGGGCTCGATCCTCCAGCGGGTCATGGTCAACGGGCCGCTGTACGACCGCGTCGTCCAGAAGAAGGATGTCGTAGCGGACATGCTTCCCCCGCCGCACCTCCTCGTCGAGCCGTTCCAGCTCTGTTGGCAGATCGCCCACACCGAGAGCGGTTTCGAGCGGCCCACGATGATCAACCTCCTGAAGGATGACCTGCTCGCCTACGAGGGCAACCGCGATCGCTGGCAGGAGGCCCTGCCCGCAGGCGAACTCAAGACGCGCCTGGCCGAGGCCGCCACCGCCGGCGATCGGTTTGTGAGCGAAGTGCGCGAGTCGTTCCTTCCGGCAGCCGAAGCCGGCGACGAGGCCGCCATGCGCGCCCGACTTCCCGACCTCGCGGGCAGCTACGCCGTGCACAAGGCCGCCATCGAGAATGCCGTGATCGTGGCCAACAAGGAGATCGTCGCCGTCGAGGACGAGGCCGACGGTGCCGTGGCCGAGGGCAAGACCACGTCGGCCGGTATCGCCGTGGCCGTGCTCGTGCTCGTGATCCTGCTCGGCTACCTCGTGATCCGCCCGTTCATGGTCTCCCTGGGGACGATTCGCAGTCGCATGAAGGAACTGGCCGAGTCCGATGGGGATCTCGCCGCGCGCATCGACATCGACTCGCGTGACGAGGTCGGCGAGCTCGCGCAGTCCTTCAACGGCTTCGTGGCGAAGATCGCCGACCTCGTGCAGGCCGTGCGCCGCTCCAGCGTGCAACTCACCAGCACCTCCACGGAGATGGCCGCCACCAGCCGCGAGCAGGAAGCCACCGTGGCCGACTTCGGCTCGACCTCGAGCCAGATCGCGGCCTCCGTGCAGCAGATCTCCGCGACGGGGGCCGAGCTCATGGGGACGATCGACGAGGTGCGCGGGATCGCGCACGAATCGGCGGCCGTCGCCGACACGGGGCGCTCGAACCTCGACACCATGAGCAACACGATGGGCAAGCTCACCGACTCGAGCAGCTCCATCTCGTCCAAGCTGTCGGTCATCAACGACAAGGCCGGCGACATCACCTCGGTCGTCACGACGATCACCAAGGTGGCCGATCAAACCAACCTGCTCTCCGTGAATGCGGCCATCGAAGCGGAGAAGGCCGGCGAGTACGGTCGCGGCTTCCTCGTCGTGGCGCAGGAGATCCGCCGTCTGGCCGATCAGACCGCCTCGGCCACCCTCGACATCGAGCAGACCGTCGGCGAGATGCAGACGGCCGTGTCCGCCGGCGTCATGGAGATGGACAAGTTCGCCGATCACGTGCGCCGCTCGGTGACCGTGGTGGGGGAGGTCGGCTCCCAGCTCGGCGAGATCATCGGGCAGGTGGAGCGGTTGACGAATCGCTTCGACGCCGTGGGCGAGGGCATGAAGAGCCAGGCCCAGGGGGCAGATCAGATCAACGACGCGATGCGTACGCTCAACGACACGGTGCAGACGACCGTGACCTCGCTACGGGAGGTCACGTCCGTTGCCGAGGAGCTGCGCGGCGCGGCGAACACGCTCAACGAGGAAATCGGCAAGTTCCGGCTCGACGACTGAGCGGAACAGACGGGCGGTCATGCAGGCGGTTGTCTTCCAGGTCGGCGCAGAGCGCTTCGCGATCGACACGACGTCGATCACGGAGGTCATTCCGGGCATCACGGCCCGGCCTGTGCCCTCCGCGCCCGCTGCCCTGAACGGCGTCATCGAGTACCGCGGTGCCGTCGTGCCGGTGCTCGATCTCTGCCGGTTGTTCGATCGCGGGGACTGCCCCGTGCGCTTGAGCAACCGCATCCTCATCTGCAATCTCGGCGATGGCGGCGAGCGCTGGGGCGAGGGCGCCGTGGATCGCGCGCTGCTCGGCATCCTGGCCGAGAACGTCACGCGGGTGGTCACGCTGGACCCCGACGCCCCGGGCTCGCACCCGGGCCCGGCCACGGAGGGCTTCGGCGGGCTCGGGCGCATCCTGCGGGATCCCGACGGCCTGCTGCAGCTCGTCGAGGTGCGCGAGTTGATTCCGCCCGCGGTACTCGCGGCGGTCGTGCGTGATGCGGGGAGTACCTCCCCGTGAGCCTCGAACGCATCCAAGCCCGTCTGACCGATCTGCGCGGCATCGACCCCGCGTCCCTCAGTCGCGTCGGCATGACGGCGGCCGTGCGCCGTCGCATGAAGGCGCTCGACGTGAGCGATCTCGAGGCCTATGCCGACCGCGTGGAGGTCGACACGCTCGAGTTCGATCGGCTCGTCGCGGCCATCCTGGTGCACGAGACGAGCTTCTTCCGCTACCCGGGCTCCTTCGAGCTGCTCGCGCGCGAGGGTGTGGCGCGCACGAAGCCCAACAGCACGAGCGTGCTGCGCATTGCCTGCGTGGCCTGCTCGACGGGGGAGGAGCCCGCTTCCGCCGTGATGGCGCTGGTGGAGGCCGGCGTTGCGCCCGAGCGCATCCACGTGGAGGCCTCCGATGTGAGCGCGCGGGCCATCGAGTACGCACGGCGCGGCGTGTACCGTCCGCGCGGGGTGCTGCGCCTGCCCGACGCCCAGCGGCGGCGCTGGTTCGAACTCGACGGCGAGGGCTACCGCCTGCTCCCTAGCGTGCGCGAACGCATCCGCCTCAGCCAGGCGAACGCCCTGGCCCCGTCCTTCGGCATCGGCGCGGGGCAGTTCGACGCCGTGTTCTGCCGCAACCTGCTGATCTACCTGGTGCCCGAAGCGCGCGTGAAGCTGCTCGAGACGCTCGTGCGCATGCTGCGCCCCGGCGGCCTGCTCTTCGTCGGCCACGCCGAGGTCGCGGCGGCCCGTGCGATGGGGCTCACGATGGAGGCGCCCCCCGAGGCGTTCGCCTGCCGCCGCGTCGCGCAGCCGACGCCGCTGCCGGCACCGAAGCCCGCGCCCACCCTGCCGCGTCGGCGCCCGCCGCCGCGTCCTGCGCCTGCCGTGCGTCCGGTCGTGCAGGACGCGCTCGCGCGCGCGTCACGCCTCGCCGACGCGGGGGACCTCGAGCGCGCGCGCCGAGTCCTGCAGGAGGCCATCGAGCAGGGGCCGGCCAGCGCGGACCACTACCACCTGCTCGCGCTCGTCGAGAGTGCGTGCGGCGACGACGACGCCTGCGAGGCCGCGCTGCGCCGGGCGCTCTATACCGATCCGCAGCACGATCCCTCGTTGATGCAGCTTGCCTTGCTGCACGATGCGCGTGGTGAGCGCGGGCGTGCTCGTCGGCTGCGCGAGAAGGCCGCACGCGTGAAGGGAGACGGCGATGACGCATGATGACGCCACCCCCGAGCATGTCGATCCGCAGCTGCCCGAGCCCGAAGACGCCGCGGCCCGCCTGCTCGACCGCCTCCCGCCCGAGGCGTACCTCGACAACTGGACGGACACCCTCCGCGATCAGCTCAAGGAAGAGGACCGCGCCTCGCGCTTCAGCGCCGGCATCGTCCGCCTGGGCGAGGAGCTGTTCGCCGTGCCTACGGTGAACGTCGTCGAGGTGCACCCGCCCTCGATCATCCGCTCGGTGCCCGGGCGCAGCGGCGAGGTGTTCCGTGGACTCGTGAGCCTGCGTGGCGAGGTGCACTTGTGTGCCAGCCTGCACGCCCTGTTCGGCCTCGACCCCGCGGAGGACGTCGAGGAGGAGGAGCGCCGCCTGCTCGTCGTCCGCAACGAGGGGGAGCGCTGGGCGCTGATCGTGGACGGCGTGCTCGACTTCGAGCGCTTCGATCCCGAGGCCGTGCGCTCGTCCCAGGTGACCGTGGCCAAGAGTGCCGTCCACTTCACCGATGGCGTCGTCGAGACACCGGCCGGACCGGCCGCCCGCATCGATCCCCGTCGCCTCTTCGAAGGCCTTACGCGGAGTCTGTCATGACGCCGCCGCCGGATGACCTCAGCGGGTTCTCGATGCTCGACCTGTTCAAGGCCGAGGTGGAGACCCATGCCGCGACCCTCGAGCAGGGGCTCGTGGACCTCGAAGCCGCACCGACCGATGTCGCACGCATCGAGCCCCTCATGCGTGCCGCGCACTCGCTCAAGGGCGCCGCACGCATCGTGGGCCTCGACGGCGTGGTCGGCCTCGCCCACGGGATGGAAGAGCTGCTCGTGAAGGCGCAGGACGGCGGGTTCGTCCTCGGCGCCGGTGCCATCGATCTATTGCTTGCGGGCACCGATGTGCTGCGCAAGACCGGCGAGCTCAAGGAGGGCGAGACGGACGCGTTCTTCGCCGAGCAGAAGGACGCGATCGAGTCGATCATCCAGCACCTGCGCCTGGCGGAGAGCGGGCAGCTGGGCGACGCCGCGCCCGCGGCACCCGCGCCGGTGGCCCAAGCGCCTGCTGCCGAGGAGCCCGCGGCGCCCGAGCCGGAAGCCGCCTCCCCCGCGACGCCCGAGCCGCCCCGCGAGCCCCCGCCGCCGCCCCAGGCCACACCCAGCTCGCGCACGCCCGCCTCCGCCGTGCGCATCGACCCCGAGGTCTTCACGCGCATGCTCGCCTACGCGGGTGAGTCCGTGGTGCAGGCGCGCCGCCTGGCCGAGCACACCGACGCCCTGGATGGGCTGCGGCGCGCGGTCGAGCGCTTGGACGGTCGACTGGCTGCGGCGCGTGATCGCTTCCGGCGCGACGGCATCGCCTTGCCCGAGCCGGACCCCTTCGAGTCCCTGCGGCGCGAAGCCGAGGGCACGCTCGCCCGCATCGCAGGCCGTACCGCGGCGTTCGATGAGGCCTCACGGCACGCGGCGGATCTGGCCGGCCGCATGTACCGCCAGGTGCTCACCAGCCGCATGCGGCCGTTCTCCGAGGGCGTGACGCACTTCCCGCGGATGGTGCGCGACCTCGCGCGTGAGCTCGGCAAGATGATCCGCTTCGAGATCGAGGGGCGTGACGTCCCCGTGGATCGCGACATCCTGGAGCGACTCGATGCGCCGCTCGGCCACATGCTGCGCAACGCGTGCGATCACGGCCTCGAGCTTCCGCAGGAGCGTGAGGCGCAGGACAAGTACGCCACGGGCACGCTACGCCTGGAGGCGCGCCATCGCGCCGGCATGCTGGAGATCCGCGTCGAGGACGACGGCCGCGGCCGCGACCCCGAGCAGCTGCGCGAGCGCATCGTCGATCGCGGCATGATCAGCGCCGACATCGCGCGCGACCTCTCCGAGTCCGAGTTGATGGAGTTCCTCTTCCTGCCGGGCTTCTCCACGCGCAAGGAAGTCACGCAGATCTCCGGCCGCGGCGTGGGCCTGGACGTCGTGCACACGATGGTGCGGGAAGCAGGTGGCACGGTGCGCGCCGAGCTGCGCGCCACGGGTGGCCTGCGCTTCATCCTCGTACTGCCGATCACGCGCTCGGTCATCCGCGTGGCCGTGCTGCAGGTCGCCGGCGAGCCCTTTGCCTTCCCTCTCACCCAGATCGAGTCCCTCGTGCGCGTCGAGGCGGAGGAGATCCGGGCGATCGAGAATCGCCAGAGCTTCGAACTCGACGGTCGCGAGATCGGCCTCGTGCCTGCCGCCGACGTGCTCGGGCTCAAGGGCCGCCGCAAGCCGGCGGACGTGCTCTACGTCGTCATCGTGCGCTCGGGCGACAGCGAGTACGGCCTCGCCATCGATGGCTACCTGGGCGAGCAGAGCCTCGTCGTCCGCACGCTCGACGCGCGGCTCGGTGACGTGGCCAACGTCTCGGCCGTGGCGCTGGACTCCGAGGGGCACCCCCTTGTCATCGTCGACGTGCAGGATCTCGTTCGATCCGTGGACACCCTCCTGCACGAGGGCCGCTTGCGCACCATCCGCGCCACCAGTCACATGGCGGCGGACGGTCGGCGCAAGCGCAAGCGCGTGCTCGTGGTGGATGACTCCATCACCGTGCGCGAGGTCGAGCGCAAGCTGCTGGCCAGCCGGGGCTACGACGTCGATGTCTGCGTCGACGGCGCCGACGCCTGGAACACGCTGCGCGCCCAGGAGTACGACCTCGTGCTCTCGGACGTGGACATGCCGCGCATGAACGGCATCGAGCTTGTCCGGCGCATCCGGGAAGATGCGCGTCTGCGGTCCATGCCGGTGATGATCGTCTCGTACAAGGAATCGGAGGAGGATCGCATGCGCGGTCTCGAGGCCGGCGCCAACGCGTATCTCACGAAGAGCAGCTTCCACGACGAGACTCTCGTGAGCGAGGTCGTCGACCTGATCGGCGAGCCCATGGCAGGAGACGACGAGTGAGGGTAGGAATCGTCAACGACCTCAAGCTGGCCCAGCTTGCCTTGAGGCGCCTGGTCGATGCGGCCGACGAGAGCGAGGTCGCCTGGATTGCCGAGAACGGGCAAGAGGCGATCGACCTATGCGCCGAGGACACGCCGGACCTCATCCTCATGGACCTCATCATGCCCGAGGTGGACGGCGTCGAAGCCACGCGCCGGATCATGCAGGACTCGCCCTGCCCGATCCTCGTCGTGACCGCCACGGTCGAAGGCAACCTCTCGAAGGTCTACAACGCCATGTCCGCCGGGGCGCTGGATGCCGTCAGCGGCCCGACCTTCGCCGAGGACGGCACGCTCGAGAACAGCGAGCGCGTCCTGCGCAAGATGCGCACGATCCGCCGCCTCACGCGTCCCGCCCGGGGGCTCGAGGCCCTCAAGAAGCACCGCTCCTCGGGTGGCTTCCCGCCGCCGGATCAGCCGGCCGAGCGGCTGCTTGTGATCGGCGCCTCCACGGGCGGTCCCCAGGCCATCGTCGACTTGATCTGCGGCTTGCCGGACACGTTCCGTCCGCCGGTCATCATCGTGCAGCATCTCGACAAGGCGTTCGTCCCCGGCTTCGTCTCGTGGCTCGGCGGGCAGACGGGCTGGCCCGCATCCTGTGTCGAACGCGGGGACAAGCCGAGGGCCGGCGAGATCCTCGTCGCGGCCAGTGGCGATCACCTCGTGATGGGGCTCGTGCGCTCCATGCGCTACGACGAGGAGCCGAGGGACCTCGCCTACCGACCGAGCGTCGACGCCTTCTACATGAGCCTCAAGCGCAACTGGCCGACGCCGGGCGTGGCGGTGCTCTTGACGGGCATGGGCCAGGACGGCGCCAAGGGCCTCAAGGCGCTCAAGGACAGCGGCTGGACGACCTTCGCCCAGGACGAAGCCACCTCGGTGGTGTGGGGCATGCCGCGCGCGGCCAAGGAGATGGACGCCGCCACACGCGTGCTGCCGGTCGGGGAGATGGGGCCCTGCGTCGCGCAGGCTTGGAGGAGACTGGAGGCCGCCGCGGCCACCCAGTCTCCGGAAGGACGCTAGCGATGGTGGATCCCACGAGTGCCGACACGCCTGCGCCTGAGGAGGTCCTCACCCAGCATGACGTGAAGGTCCTGCTGGTCGACGATCAGCCGATCATCGGTGAGGCCGTGCGCCGCATGCTCGCCAGCCAGGAAGACATCGTCTTCCACTACTGCAAGGATCCGATGGAGGCCGTCGAGCGCGCGCGCATCGAGCGCCCGACCGTCATCCTCAGCGACCTCGTGATGCCGCAGCTCGACGGTCTCGAGCTCGTGAAGCAGTTTCGCGCCGAAGAGGCCACGCGGCGCATCCCGCTGATCGTCCTCTCCACGAAGGAAGAAGCCGAGACGAAGGCCGAGGCGTTCAACAGCGGCGCCAACGACTACCTGGTCAAGTTGCCCGACCCCGTCGAGCTCGTGGCGCGCATCCGTCATCACAGCGCGGGTTACATCAGCCTCCTCCAGCGTGATGAGGCGTACCGCGAGCTGTCGAAGAGTCGGCAGGCGATGGCTGACGATCTCGACGAGGCGGCCAAGTACGTGCAGTCGCTGCTGCCCGAGCCGACCCAGGACCGCCTCACGCT
>JARGNS010000031.1:0-3263 GCA_029213105.1 Planctomycetota bacterium | reverse complement strand
GACTGGCGCTTCATCCCTTCCGCCTCGCTTGGTGGGGATGCGTTCGGCTACCACTGGCTCGATGACGACCACTTCGGCGTCTACCTGCTCGACGTGAGCGGGCACGGTGTGGGCTCAGCGCTCTTGGGCGTGTCGGTGATGAATACCCTGCGGGCGCGCGCCTTGCCCAACACGGACTTCCGTGATCCGGGCCAGGTGGTCACGCGCCTCAACACGACCTTCCGCACCGAGGAGCATGGCGGGAAGTTCTTCACCATCTGGTACGGCGTGTGGCAGGTCTCGACGCGCACGTTGGCCTGGGCCGGCGGCGGGCACCCGGCCGGCGTGTACTTCGACGACCCGTCTGCCCCGGGTGCGGCGGAGCTGCTTGCCTCGGGCGGCCCGATGCCGGGTGTGCTGCACGACCTTCAGTACGACACCCTCACGCGCCACGTCTCACCGGGGGCGCGCCTCTTCGTCTACAGCGACGGGGTCTACGAGCTGCGTGGCTACGACGGCCGCGTGCGTACGCACGACGAGTTCCTCGCGCCGTTCGAGGATCCGCAGAACCGGTCGCTGGAGTCGATCGTGCACTTCGCGCGGACGGTGCTCGCGGGCGATGAGTTCGACGACGACGTCAGCCTCGTGCAGATCGACTTCCCGTAGGGACGCTCCAGTCGGCGTGTGTCCGCCCGCGCACAGTCGCCTTGCATTCCCATGTAGGGGCGGTCCAGCCGGCGCTTCGCCGGCGTGTGTCCGCCCGCGAACCCCAGGGGGACTCGCTACACGCCGTTCTTGCTGACCCGGAATCGCGAGACGCCCTCTTGCAGATGCGTGGCCGCCACGGACAGCTCGTCGATCGCCGCCGTCGTCTCGCGCACGGACTCCGCCGTCTCCTCTGACGACGCGACGATCTGACGCACGCCGTCGGCGATCTGTCCGGCCCCCGTCGCCTGGGCTGACATGCCCTCGCGCACGGAGTCGAACTGCGGCCCGATCTCCTCGATCTGCTCGATGATCGACCCGAGTTGATCCGTCACCGACTGCACGGCCCCGGTGCCGTTGCGGATGTCCTCGCTGAAGCCGTCCATGCCCATGACCGCGGTGGCCACGGCGGACTGCATCTCCTTGACCATCTGCTCGATGCCCTTGGAGGCCTTGCTTGTCTGGTCAGCGAGTCGACGGACTTCCTTGGCCACGACGGCGAAGCCGAGGCCCAGCTCGCCGGCGTTCTCCGCCTCGATCGCCGCGTTGAGCGAGATCAGGTTCGTCTGCTGCGCGATCTTCATGATCGTGGTCACGACGGTGGAGATCTTCGCCGTCTTCTCGTTGATGGCGGCGAGTCGGTCCTGGATCGTGTCCGTGCTCTCCACCATGTTCCCCATGGTGCGGCGCATCTCGTCGAGGCAGGCCTTGCCCGAGCCGGCCGCGTGGACCGTATGACTCGAGATCTCGCCGACGTGATGCATCGTCTGCAGCAGCTCGTTGGCGGTCGCGGAGATCTCCGTGGACGTCGCGGCGATCTGCGTGGAGGACGCCGCCAGCTCACTGACCGCGGATTCCTGCCTGCGGGCGGAACTCGAGATCTGGCTTGCGGAGGCGCCCACGGAGGCGCCGGAGTGCTGCACGCTCTCGACGAGGTCCGAGAGTTCCTCGCTCATGGTGTTGAGCGAGGCCATGAGCTGGCCCGTTTCGTCGGTGGCCGAGGTCTCGCAGCGCTGGGTCAGATCCCCATCGGCGATGGTCTGGGCGACGCCAACTGCCTGGCTCATGTTCTTGCCAATGCGGTTGCCCATCAACGCGGCGACGATCACGAAGAGCAGGCCCGCGGCCAGCCCGGCGAGCTGCACCATCTGGATCGTGGAAACACGGCGCTCCGACAGCAGCTGGGACCTCTCGACGAGGCCATTCATGGCCAGCCCGATGCGCGGGGACTGCAGCAGTGCCCGGTCCAGCGTCGCGGCCTTCTCCGTGGCGGCGGCTTCGAGCTTGCGCAGCGTTGCGGCGAGCTCGACCCACGCCTCGTCGACGTCGCCCATGCGTTCACGGAACTTCCGGTCGGGTGCACCGCCCAGGAGCTCCGTGACGTCCGGATCCTCGGGGTCCACGACGACGGGGCCGCCACCCACAAGGCTCGCGTTCGTGTTGACGAAGAGCTCGATCGCGGCGTCGAGCTCGGCCTTCGCTTCGGCGTCGGTGGGGTCACCGAGGTGATTGAGGGCCAAGGTGCCGAGGCTCTGGACGAGCAGTTGCTGCCGCGATGCGTAGCGACCGATCTTGATGAGATCCGTCTTGCCGTCGTCGTCAAGCAGGTCGCTCTGCGCGGCTTCCTGGGCGCGCGAGACGGCGGCGTCGAGACGCGCGAGCACGGGCGGGATCAGGTAGACGAGCATGTCGCCTTCGTCCTGGGCGGCGCGCGAAGCCTTCTCGGCCGCGCTCGACGCGGCCACGAAGGTGTCGTACAGCGCCTGCACTTCGGTGAGCTTCTGGATGATGACGCTGTCGGTCGCCTTGGGGAAGGTGGCCGTCGGCGTGCCCTCCGGGAGCTTGCCGTCCACCAGGGGGATGACTTCGCCCATGGCGTCGAGGGACGCTTCCAGGACGACCGTGGATACCGGGCCCCCGTCGCGCAGTGCCGCATGCGTGGTCTCGAAGGTCATGCGCGTCCCGGCGAACTTGCGCCAGGTTTCGTCATCCGGGGACTCGACGTACTCAAGCAGTTCCTTGGTCATGCGCTCGGCGAGCATGCGCTGTCGGCCGGCGAGGTTGATGATGACGCCGTCGGTCTTCTGTTCGGACGTGACGCTGCGCGTGACCACGAACACGGCCACGAAGAGCAGCAGGAACGACAGGGCGCCGAGAATCAGCTTGAGTCGGATGCTCATCGGTTCGGACTCTCCGGGCCACCACGGTGGGCGGCGGGCTGCCAGGGTAGCGGAGGGAGGCCGTCGCGTCCCGGGTCAGCCGTCCGGCCCGGCTTGACGGCCTCCGGGGGGCTCTCTACCTTCTTCCTCTGCCTGTTGTCTGTGCCCGTAGCTCAGTTGGTAGAGCGTCAGCTTCCCAAGCTGAATGTCGTCGGTTCGAATCCGATCGGGCACTCCACTTCATCGCCTAGTCGCTACCGCGCCCCGCGTCCCTCTGCTGGAGGGGTCGACGACATTCATTGGGGGGTAGCGAGCGCCGCAGCGCAGCGCAGGCGCTGCGTAGGGGGGGCTTGAGAAGCCCCCCCTGACTGTGCGGTCGTCAAAGGCGAGCACGCGTGAGCGCAGCGAGGGAGTTGGTCG
>JARGNS010000030.1:10331-15645 GCA_029213105.1 Planctomycetota bacterium | reverse complement strand
CGGAGCGCGTCCTCGAGGCCGACCGCGCCGTGCCCCACTTCGGCACCTTCGTACTCCAGGGGCTCCCCAATCCCTTCCCGGCTTCACGCGCCACCCACCCCGAGCTGATCGTGCTCCTCGGCACGACGCGCGAGGACACGCCGACGCCCGATCCCCCGCGCACGCTCACGCCCGACGGCCCCGTGGTGCCCAGTGACTTGCTCGTGCGGGACTACCCCGTCGGCTCCCTCTCGATCGAAGTCGAGGACCAGATCCTGCCCGAGTCCTGGCCCGAGCTGCGGACCGTGCACGACGGCGTTCTCGCCCCGGACCGCCGTCGCCTGCGAGACCGCAACCTGGCCGAGGTCCTCATGCAGCTCGCCGGCGTCGACCCGGAAGGCCCCGGCGGTCGCGATGCGATCGTCGTGCAGGACCACCGCGCCACCGGCACCCTCGGCGAGGAAGGCCATGTGCGCCTGCAGCAGGCGCTCTCGAAGCTCGGCTCGCACGAAAACGACCTCTACCAGATCCGCATCCGCAGCGGCGTCGTCGACCCGGAACGCTGGAAGACGTGGGTGGCCCGCGAGGGCTACAGGCGCAACGGCAACGGGAACTACGCGATCGCAGCCTCGGCCCGCGACGCGCTCGTCGAGGAGTTCGCCCCCCTCGCGGACGCCGACAGCCTCTTCGCGGGCCGCCGCGACCTGCTCGCACGCGCCACGCAGAAGGTCGCCCTCGTGCAGCTGCGCTCGCGCTCGATCAACAAGGACCTCAACGTCCGCCGCCTGGCCGACGACGCCATGCGCTTCACGCCGGTAAGTGGCATGGCCGAGGAGGGGTTGCTCGTCGAGGTGCGGCCCATGCTCGAGCGCGATGGCGGCATGCGCTTCGTGCGCGTCCGGACACGGGCCGCACGACTGCGCGACATCGAGCCGCGTCGCTACCCCCAGGCCGACCGGCCGGAGGCCGTGTACGAGGTCCCGCGCTGGTACGACGGAAACCAGCGCTCGGTCAGCGACGTACGCGACAGCGAACTGCTCGCCGATGACACGGCCTTGCTCGTACCGCTGCCGCTGCCGGGCTCGGACTCCGACCGCATCGTCGTGCTGTTGATCGTCCGCAAGGTCCAGTAGGGCCCGCAAGACGGGCCTGATGCCCGGCTCTCAGCGACGGCGGTCGAACCAGGCCTGCAGGCAGTCCTCTTCGATGCCGAACATGCCGTGCAGATGGTGCGCCGCATCGGATCCCACCGGCACCTCCTCGCGCTTGGTGGCGCCCAGGATCTCGATGCTCCCGGGTCGTTCGCCGTAGCGCAGGATCCGGTCCCCGACCCGCCGGGCGAGCCGCAGGGGCATGGGCCGGCCGCGGTAGAAGGACGCGAGCCAGGCCTGCCGGAAGCTCTGCGGGGGTGCGGGAATCGGGATGATCGAATAGATCGCCCGTGCGCCGCCGCCGGCGAAGGGCGGCTCGAAGAGCTCCTCGCCCGGGCGCAGCGCGCGATCGCCACAGTGCATCCGGATCGTCACGGTCAGCGTCGGACCGACGCGTGGTTCCAGGCGTACGGTGCCGAGGGGATCCTCGAGCACCCCGCCGGGCCGCACCGGGATGGGGCCGCACACGAGCAGCGCGGGGTCGTAGAGGAGCGGACCGTCCTCCGCGTAGAGCACGACCGCGGCGTGCGCCTGCTCGGTGACGAGGTTGTAGCCCAACGTGCAATGCGCCGTGAGGCCGGCGCCGCGCATGAGATCGCGCAAGGCGTACGACATCGAAAAGCTCGTGCCGCCGAGCCCATGCACCTGATTCTCGCGCAGCATCCGATCGGTGGCTCGCGGCCAGCGCTCGCACACCTCGGGGTCGGCCGTCACCGCGCGGTTGTTCGAGAGGTTCTCGTACGGGATGCGCTCGAGGAACGAGGCGTAGATGGCCTGGGCGCGCTCCGCGTGGGAGCTGCCAGGAAGGGCATCCGGGTCGAGGCCCAGGAGCTTCAGCCGATGGCAGGTAATGACATCCACGATGGCAATGCGCCCCGTTCCACGGGAAGCGCCGAGTCTACCCCGGGGTGTCCTCGGGACGGGAGCCGGACGTCGATTCGGGCGCCATGGCTGGATCCTCGACCCATCGTCGGCGCCCGAAGCGGCCGAACACCCAGGGCACGCTGCGCCAGACGAGCCAGCCTGCGGCGCCCCCGACCGCCAGTCCGACGAGGACATCCGATGGCCAGTGGACCCCGGAGTAGACGCGCGCCATCGCCACGAGCAGGGCATAGAGGCACGCCACCAGACCGAGGCCGCGGCTGGCGAGCAGCATGGTGGCCGCGAAGACGCCGGAGCTGAGTGCATGCCGGCTGGGCATGCCGGAGCGCCGCGACACATGCTTGCGCACGACGACGGCCTGCGGCTGCCGCTCGCATGTGGCGATCTCGGCTGGACTGCGGAGCACGACGTCCGCCGCACGACCGGGCCGGGCGCGGTAGTGCGCGTGCCAGGCGAGGTCCGCGACCCCCATGCAGAGGCCGTACGCGGCCAGCGCGGTGACAAACGCTTGCAGGCCCACGCGCCGATCGCGGTCCCAGACGAGCCCGATCGCAATCAACATGGCCGCGATGCCGACCACGGAACGCTGCAAGGTCAACAGGATCGCATCGGCCCACGGCCCGCTGAGGCCGCAGTTGATCGCGTGCAGGATCTCCTGATCCCACGAGGCGACTCCGAGCGTGACTCCTGCGAACGGCACGGCCCGGTTCTACCCCCAGAAGCCCGCGGCCCGCAGGGCAAGCTTCGCACAACAAGCTGGCTAGAGCTTGAAGCGCACCTCGACGGTCGTGCCGGCGCCCGGCTCGCTGGCCAGGTGCACCCGGGCGTTGTGGGCCTCGGCATAGCGCTTGACGAGCGCCAGGCCGATTCCGACGCCCGGCGCCTCACGGGTCATTTCGTCGCCGGCACGCTGGAACGGCTCGAAGACCATCTTGCGTGCCTTCGGGTCGATGCCGATGCCGCGGTCGGCCACGGAGAGGATCACGCGCTCCCCCTCCTTGCGCACGCCGACCGTGACCTGCTTCACCTCGGCCTTGGCGCTGTACTTGATCGCATTGTCGACCAGGTTCAGGACCATCGGGCGCACGAGCTGGGGATCGAAGGGGAACTCCGGTACACCCTCGGCCACCTCCGTATGCAGGGCCACCCCCGCCTCGTCGGCCTTGGCCTGCAGCAGGGCGACCGCACTGGCGACGGCCTCCCCGAGGTCCCCCATCTGCGCATTCAAGGAGGCCACGCCACGCTCCAGGGCGGCCAGGTCCAGCACCTGGTTGACGAGATGGCCGAGCCGCTCCGTCTCCTCCAGGATGCGCGTGGCGTAGGTGTCGGCCATCTCCGGACTCTGCACCCAGCCCTCGCGCAGCATGTCGGCGTACATGCGGATGCCGGTGAGTGGGGTCTTGAGCTCGTGGGTGATGGCGGCGACGAAGTCCTCCTTGCGACTCGCCAGCACGACCTCCCGCCGCACACTGCGCACGAGCACGAAGAACCCGACCGCCACGACGAACACGAGGCCTGCGACCAGGAACAGGAAGCGATTGCGTGCATTCACCCAACGCTTGCGGGCCTGCCCCAGGTCCGCGCGGGCCGCGAGTTCGAGTTGGGGGTCGTAGACCGAGGGCAGCCCACCGGGCAGGGCCGTGACGCCGGCGATCTCCGCGTCCAGGGCGAGGGCCAGCGAGCGCGTGAACACGCCGCGGCCATGGGGCGTGCCGATGCGATCGCCGCGCACGATCTCCGACGTGCCCATCGACTCCCACTCCGTCGGGAACATGGTGCCGGGATCGAGGATGTAGCCCTGGATCAGCCAGCGGTCGTGCTTGACCTCGCGGAAGCGCTTCTGCTCCGCGGGAATCCAGACCATGCGCCACGCGATCATCGTCGGCCCGGGCACGGTCTTGGGCCGTGCGAGGTAGCGGAACGGCGAGTAGCGCACCTCGATCTTGGCGTCGCGCGCGCGCTTCTTGAAGTTCTCCAGATACTGGAGGTCCTCTGCCTGTGCGCCCCGACGCTGGAGTTCGAGATCCTCCTGAAGGGCCCCGCTCTCCTCGTTGGCGGAGACGACACGCTGGGAGTAGCTGGCCTTGCGGCCACGGCCCGTGCGTAGGTCCGCATCCTTCGGCGCCCGCTGGACGCGCTGCCGCAGGGCCTGGCCGTACGCGGGCGTGAACGTGTCGCGGAGTTCCTGATTGCTCTCGGGGAACACCTCCGGCTTGTTCCAGGCCTTGCCGCGGTGCAACTCCCAGCTGAACCAGCCGAGGATGCGCGAGTCGGCCGAGGCACGGTTGAGCGTGCTGGCCTGGAAGCCGAGCTGCTGGGTCACCTGCCCCTGCGGCAGGTACTCGCTCTGGTACTCGAAGTAGTCGCGATCCGTCTCGGCCAGGCGGATGCGCTCGAGCTCGACGACGGCATCGTGCATCCGGCGTGCGAGCAGGTCCTGCGCCCCGCGGTGCATCTCCCGCACGCGGAACACATGCTCCCGCACGACGCTGTTCCAGCCGAGCACGCAGAAGCCGGCCGCCGGGCCGAGCAGCAGCACCGCGAACAGCAGCAGGGGGCGGCCGAGAATGCCGCGGCGTCGGGGACGTCCGCCGCTCAGGCGCCCCACCGGTAGCCCTTCCCCCGAACCGTCTTGATGATCTGGGGATCGGCGGGATTGGTCTCGATCTTCTTGCGCAGGGCGGCCAGCGTGTTGTCGACCGTGCGGGTCTCGACGCTTGCCGTCGGGTACTTCCAGACCTCGAGCAGGAACTCGTCACGCGTGACGACGTTGCCCTGGTGCGCGCGCAGGTAGCTCAGGATCTCGCCCTCGCGCGGGGTGAGGACGATCTCCTCTTCACCGCGGAAGCCGGTCAGCCGACCGAGGTCGAAGCGCACGCCGTCGATCTCGAACGTCTCGCCGTCGCCGCGCTCGCGGCGGGTCCGGCGCAGCTGGGCCCCCACACGTGCCATGAGCTCACGGATGGCGAAGGGCTTGGTGACGTAGTCGTCGGCGCCGAGCTCGAGGCCGCGCACCTTGTCATCCTCGGCGCCCTTGGCCGTGAGCATGATCGTCGGCACCCGCGAGCCTTCCCCGCGCAGCGCCTCCATGACCTCGAAGCCGCTCAGGATCGGCAGCATCAGGTCGAGCAGCATCACGTCGTAGCTACCGCGGCGCGCCATGGCCAGCCCTTGCTCGCCGTCGGAGGCGATGTCGCACTCGTAGCCCTGGAAGCGCAGTGCATCGGCGAGGCCCTGGGCGAGGGTCGGCTCGTCCTCGACAAGCAGGACGCGGGGCTTCTCGATCGGCATGGGTTCTCTCC
>JARGNS010000030.1:3084-10321 GCA_029213105.1 Planctomycetota bacterium | reverse complement strand
TGCGCCCGTGGCGCTAGGACGGGTCCACGATACGCAGGATGCGCCCCTGGACGCTCAACAGCAATCGACCGGGCTGCGCCAACCGTGCGTTCTCGGCCGGGGTGGTCTTCTCGAGCAGGGCGAAGAACGCGGGGCTCCAGCGGACGATCGTGGCCTCGGGCGCCTTGCCCGGATCCAGCGTCGCTCCGACCCAACCGTGGTCCTGGCCACGGAAGTAGTACGTGCGGTTGCCCAGGACGCGTACGCCCTGGGCCTCGATGCGCTGCACGTCGCGGCCGTCGGGGGTTGCGGCCCAGGTCCCGGCGCGCGGACTCGAGCGCGAGGCCGCACGACGCTCGGCCTGCCCCTTGGCCTGGGCGAGGCCCGCCGCACCGACCACCTTCGGTGCGAGCCGATCGATGTTGAGACGCGTGCGCTGCGAGTTCGCGCCCTCCACATCGCTGCAGGAGGAACAGCCCTCCTCGGCGAGGAAGGCCGTGTACTCGGTGAGCACCCCGAACTCCGTCGAGAGGCGCACCAGCTCGAGCACGAGCTCGGGGGTGCGGCTGTCGTGCAGGCGGATCGCATCGATCAAGGCCGCGATGCGGCGGGTGGCCCAGACGCGGGCGGGGAAGTCGCTGCGCAGGCCCTCGCCGCGGCGGGCGGCCTTGCGGGCGTAGTGGTACTCGCGCTCGAGCACACCATCGCGGCCGGAGAGGATCAACTCGACGGGGCCGCCACCGGTGTAGCGCCCGGCCAGGATCAGCTCGCCGCCCTGGAACAGGTCGGGAAGCCGCGCGGCGAGGTTCTCGCTCGGGCGCATGCCCCGCGCCTCCAGCGTGATGTCCATCAGGACCGGATGCCGGATGCGTCCGAAGAGCCCGATCAAGCCCTGCTCGACGCTCCCCCGCGGGGGCACGAACGCGGGCGCACCACCGTTTTCGAGGGCCAGGCGATCGAGCATCACCGTGTTCACATCGACGCCGACGCCGAGCACGTAGATGCGCGTGCGCGTCTTCTCGTTCACGTGACGGATCGAGGTCAGGATCTTCTCGGCGTCGGTCTCGCCCTTCGTCGGACGGCCGTCGGTCAAGAACACGACGACAGACGGCTTGCTGGACGGGCGCGGAGCCGTGAGGGCCGTCCGCAGGGCGCCCTCGATGTTCGTGTGGCCGGCCGCGCGCAGGCCCGCGACGAAACCGAGGGCCTCGGTGCGGGCGGCCTCCGTGGCCGGGCGCGGGGCGGCCCAGAGCGGGGCGACCTGCGAGTGGTAGGCGATCACATTGAAGTGGTCGAACTGGCTGAGGCTCCCGATCACGGACTGCAGCGCGGCGCGCATGCCCTCGAGCTTCTCGCCGCTCATCGAACCGGAGATGTCGACGACGAAGGTGACGCTCTGCGCCCGGCGTGCCTGGCGCGCCGACTCCAAGACGCTGGGGGCGGCCAACACGAGGTAGTAGCCCTGCTTCTCCTCCTTCGGCCAGTACGTCAGGAGGGTCGCGCCGATGCGGCTGCGCGTCGTGCTCCAGTAGAGCCCGAGGCACGGCGTGTCGAGCGAACTGGCCCCGGCATACTCGATGCGCGCACGCGTCGGCGAGCTGCGGCGAACGCGCACGGCGTGCGTCGGGCTGTAGACGGGCCCGAGCGGTGCCGTGGTCTCGAGATCGACCACGATCTCGAAGGACGGCGTGGCCTGCAGCGGGCACGCGAACTCGGCAAGGCCCGCGTCGGCGCCGAGGGTCTGCTCGAAGGTCAGTACGAGATTGGCGCGCGCGCCGGCGGGGATGGCCGGCAGGCGCACGCGGTAGACGTCGCTGCCGAGATGCCGGACGAGGCTCGGATCCTTGCGGCGCCGCAGATCGGCGGTCCACGCGTCACGAGCCGCCGCACCACGCAGGACCGCGCCGGCGAGGACGCGCTTGCCGTGACGCAGGGTCGGCTTGGAGACCATCGCGCCCGGCGGCAAGGGGAAGACGAACTCCGCCTGGAGCGCCTCCGTCGAGACGTTGCGGAACACGTGCCCGATCGTGACCTCGGCAATCGGCCCCCGCACCTGGGCCCGCACGCGGACCGCATCCAGATGCCAGCGGGCCTCGTCGGCCTGCCCGGCGCCCTCGGGCACGAGCAGGCCCGAGGCCCGCGCGGGCGCGGCCATCAGCGCCCAGTCCGCGACCAGGAGGCCGAGGCAGACGAGCAGGCATGTGCGCACGCAACCGCTCACGGGTCGTACCTCCGTCCCGGAGTGTGTCTCCTCGCTGGCCACCGGGGAGCAAAGAGTCTGCACAAAGGCCACGAGGTCACAACCTCATGGCCTGAAAGGAGTTGCGCCGCCTAGCAGAGCTTGCCGTCACGCGCATCGAGCACGAACGTCACGGGCCCCTCGTTCACCAGCTCGACGTCCATCATGGCCCCGAAGCGCCCCGTCTCGACGCGCAGGCCGGCGGCGCGCAGGCCCGCCGCGACGGCTTCGTACAGCGGCGTGGCGCGGGCGGGATCCTCCGCCCGGTCGAAGCCCGGACGGTTGCCCTTGCGCAGGGTGCCCGCCAGCGTGAACTGGCTGACGACGAGGCAGGCCCCCTCGATGTCAGCCAGCGAGCGATCCATCGGGGTCCGGCCGGGGAAGATCCGCAGGCGCACGAGCTTGCCGACGAGGACGTCGACCTCGGCCTGTGTATCCCCCTTCTCCACGCCCACGAGGAGAAGGACGCCGCGCCCGATGGCGCCGACGGTCTCCCCGTCGACCACCACGCGCGCCTGGGACACTCGCTGGAGGACGATTCGCACGCGCCGAGTGTACGCCGCCTGCCACCCGGACGGCCCTCACCCGTCCTCCGGGCGGCAGACCCTCCTCGCCCTGCCCATCCCAGCCTGCCCATCCCAGCCTGCCCATCCCAGCCTGCCCATCCCAGCCTGCCCATCTCAGCCTGCCCATCTCAGCCTGCCCATCTCAGCCTGCACATCTCAGCCTGCACATCCCAGCCTGCACATGGCGAAGGAGATCCACCGTGGCCGACGCTAGACTGACGCCATGAGCGCCACCCCCGACACGAACACGCCAGCGCAAGCCGTCACGCGGGCGGAGCTGGAAGCGCGCGAGCAGACCCTGCTCGCGTCCTACGCGATGCGCTGCGAGCTCTCCCAGGGCCGCCAGCACGACGAACCCGAGCACGCCTACCGCACGACGTACATGCGCGACCGGGACCGCATCATCCACGCCTCGGCGTTCCGGCGCCTCGAGTACAAGACCCAGGTCTTCGTCAACCACGAGGGCGACTACTACCGCACGCGCCTCACCCACACGATGGAGGTGGCCCAGGTCGCGCGAACGGCCGCCCGGGCGCTGCGCTTGAACGAGGACCTGACGGAGTCCATCGCGCTCTCCCACGATCTCGGACACGGTCCGTTCGGCCACAAGGGCGAGTACGTCCTGCACGACCTCATGGAGGAGCACGGGGGCTTCGAGCACAACGCCCACGGCCTGCGCGTCGTCGACCGGCTCGAGCGCCGCTACCCGCGCTGGCGCGGGCTCAACTTGAGCTACGAGGTCCGTGAGGCCTTCGCACTGCACAGCCCGAAGGACACCGAGAGCCTCGGCTTCCGTGCCGGGCTGCAGCCGCTGCTCGAAGCCCAGCTCGTCGACGTATGCGACAGCCTCACGTACGTGGCCCACGACATCGACGACGGCGTGGCCTCCGGCCTGCTCGCCATCGACGAGCTGCACTCCGACGACCTGTGGTCGGAGCACTGGACACGCACGCTGGCCGCGGAACCGGACCTGCCGCGCGACCTCCAGGTCCTGACGACGGTGAAGCACCTCATCGACGCGGGCGTCACCGACCTCGTCGACAGCACGCGGGCACGCATCCAGGCCGCCGGGGTGGACAGCCCCGAGGCCGTCCAGGCCCATGGTCGGCGGCTGGTCGGCTTCAGCGACGGCATGCATCGTCGCCAGCGCGCCCTCTCGCGCTACCTGTACGAGCACTTCTACTGCCACCCGCGCCTCATGCGGATGGGGGCCCGCGCGCGACGCATCCTCACGGCGCTCTTCCGGGCCTACCGCGAGGAGCCCCGCATGCTCACCGTGCGCGACCGGGCCTGGGCCGAGGAAGTCGGCCTCGAACGCGCGATCTGCGATCACCTGGCCTCCATGACAGACCGCCAGGCCCTCGACGAGTACGCCTCCTCGTAGGCGGGGGGCTGGGTCGCGCCGGCCTGCGCCAGGGCGCGCACGACATCTGCGGACCTGTCCGCAGCCAGATCGCTGCGAGCCCAGGGAACAGGGCTTTCGCAGGGCACCCCATGTGCGTATCCGACCCTTGCCCCGGGAGGCAAGACGGCCCGGGGCGGCCACCGACGGCCAGACGACCAACCCCAGGTACGGGCACCTGCGTGCCCGCGCCGCCCGCTCCGGCGGGCGCTCCAGGGCGAGCGGGTAGCCCCGTGCGCCACGGCCCGATACCCTCCCCGGCACGCCCGGAGAGAGGACCGACTCTCCGTGCATCCCTTCGAGCCCTTGCCCCCCGCCGCGCCTGAGGGCGCGCTGATCGAGCCGCCGCCCATGCCCGATGCTCCCCCCGCCCCCACGCCGAGCGCCCCGGCGCCCCGCACCCCCAGCACGCCCGTGCCCGTGCCCGAGCCGGACGCCGACGGTCGCCGCGATCTCGAGGAACCGGGCTACCTGCTGAACCGCGAGCTGACCTGGCTGAACTTCAACTTCCGGGTCCTGCAGGAGGCGAACGACCCCCGCACGCCGCTGCTCGAGCGCGCCAAGTTCGTGAGCATCGTCAGCTCGAACCTGGACGAGTTCTTCATGAAGCGCATCGGCGGCCTGAAGCAGCAGGTCGGCGCGGGCATGACCGAGCGGACCCCGGATGGGCGGACGGCGCGCCAGCAGATCGATCAGAGCCTGGAGCTCGTGCGCGAGCTCGAGGTGCGCAAGCGCGCGGCCTTCATGGACGTGTATGCCGAGCTCAAGGCACAGGACATCGAGCTCACCGTCTACGAGGATCTCGATGCCGCCGACCGCGAGATCCTGCGCGAGCACTTCCTCGAGAGCATCTACCCGCTCCTCACGCCGCAGGCCACCGACCCCGCGCACCCGTTCCCGTTCATCTCGAACCTGTCGCTCAACCTCCTGGTCGCCCTGCGCCACCCCGACGGCTCGCCCGCCCCCCTGGCGCGCGTGAAGGTGCCCGTCGGCGCCGGCAGTCCGCGCTTCGTGAAGCTCGAGGGCCGCAACAGCTTCGTGCTTCTCGAGACCATCATCGCGGGCAATCTGGACCTGCTCTTCCCCGGGATGGAGGTCGACTCCGTCACGTACTTCCGCGTCACGCGCAACGCGAACACGGAGTCCGCCGAAGAGCATGCCGACGACCTGCTCGCGATGATCGAATCCGAGCTGCGCGAGCGGCACTTCGCGCCCGTCGTGCGGCTCGAGGTCGCCACCGGCATCCGCCCCCTGCATCGCGGTCGCCTCGCGGCCGAGCTGGGCCTGGACGAGGGGAGCGACGTCTTCGAGGTCGAAGGCATGCTCGGCATGCGCGACATGATGGACCTCATGGCGATCGATGCGCCGGAGCTGAAGGACGCCCCGCACCACCCCGTGGACCACCCTCAGCTCACGGGGGAGCAGAGCATCTTCCACACGGTGCGCGAGAAGGGCTCGCTGCTGCTGCACCATCCCTTCCAGTCGTTCTCGACCTCCGTGGAGCGCCTGCTCCACGAGGCGTCCCGCGACCCGAAGGTGCGCGCCATCAAGATGACGCTCTACCGCACGTCATCCTCGACCAAGGTCATCGACCACCTGATCAACGCCGCGCGCAACGGCAAGCAGGTCGCCGTGGTCGTGGAGCTGAAGGCCCGCTTCGACGAGGCGGCCAACATCCGCTGGGCCAGCCGCCTCGAGCAGGCCGGCATCCACGTCACCTACGGCGTCGTCGGCCTCAAGACCCACTGCAAGGTCATTCTCGTCGTGCGTCAGGACTACGACGGCATCCGGACCTACGCCCACGTCGGCACCGGCAACTACAACGCGGCCACGGCGCGCATCTACTCCGACGTCGGGCTCCTCACGAGCAAGCGTCGCGTCGGCCGCGAAGCCGTCGAGTTGCTCAACTACCTCACCACGGGCTTCAAGCCCAAGCGTGACTACCGCAAGCTGCTGCCCGCGCCGAAGGTGCTCAAGCCCGCGCTGCTCGCCAAGATCCAGCGTGAGGTCGAGTTGCACACCGCCGACGCCCCCGGCTTGATCCGCATCAAGACAAACGCGCTTGAAGATGTCGAAGTCACCCGTGCGCTCTACGGCGCGTCCATGGCGGGGGTGACGATCGACCTGCTCGTGCGCGACACCTGCCGACTGCGGCCTGGCGTGCCCGGCCTCTCGGAGACCATCCGCGTCGTCGGCGTCGTCGGCCGCTTCCTCGAGCACGCCCGGGTGTACTACTTCCGCAACGGCGGCGACGAGGAGTACTTCATCGGCTCCGCGGACTGCATGCGGCGCAACCTCGAGAGTCGCGTCGAGACGCTGGTCAGCGTCGAAGACTCGGCTCTGCAGGACGAGCTGCGCATGTTCCTGGAGTTCCAGATCGAGGACCAGCGCTCTGCATGGGACATGCAGGCCGACGGCAGCTACATCCAGCGCCAGCCGACCAAGGACACCGAGATCAGTTGCCAGCAGAGCATGATCGACTGGGCCGAGAAGGGTCTGAAGGCGGCCACGCGCCTGCGCAAGCGCAAGCCCTCGGGGCCGGGTCGCAACATCAAGTAGCGCGTACCTGGCGCAGGAACGCCGCGCACGCCCCGGCCGAGTCGAGTTCGGCCTCGCTGGCCACGACCAGCGGGGGCAGCGCGACGCGCAGCGCGGCGACCATGACGCCGTCCCCCTGGCCCATGACCTGTCCCTGCGGTGCGTGGTGGGGCGCGTCGCCGACGCCGCAGGACGGCGAGCGGGCCTTGCACACGAAGCCGCGTACGCCTTCGGCACGCAGGGTCGCCACGATGTGCGCGCTCGCCGCGGCGAGCCGCGCGGTGTGATCGGTGCCCCGCTCCACCTCACGCACCCCCGTCCCCCCATCCGCGCGGATGACCTGGATCGGCGGGCGCGGCACGCCCAGGCCTGCGAGGACCTCGGGGCACAGCGGCACCCAGCGCACGTGGGGCGCCAGCGCCGCCAGGAGCCCCACCGCGCGCTTGTCGCCGCCGTCGTAGCGCACGCGCTCGCCCAGGAGGCAGGCGGAGATCGCGATCGGCACGAGGGTCG
>JARGNS010000030.1:0-3074 GCA_029213105.1 Planctomycetota bacterium | reverse complement strand
CTAGGCGCCCGGAGGAAGCACGCTGCCCTGATCGCGGCGACAGCCCTGCGCGGACCACGGCAGGCAGGTAGGATTCCCGCCCCATGGCCACGGTTCGCTTCACCCCCCACCTGCGACGCTTCTTCGACCTGCCCGACACCTGGGCGGTCGAGGCCGGCACCGTGGCGCAGGTGGTCGAGCGACTCGACGAGCGCTGGCCGGGCCTGGGCTTCTACATCACGGATGAGCGCGGCGCCTTGCGCCAGCATGTGGCCGTCTGGGTGGCGGGAAGCCAGGTCAAGGACCGCATCACGCTGCAGGATGCGGTGCCCGCAGACAGCACGATCGACATCCTGCAGTCCCTGACCGGAGGCTAGAGGTGGCAACGACGAACGACCGCATCCTGCTGGGCACACGCAAGGGGCTGATCGAGGCGCGCAAGACGAACGGCGCCTGGAGCTTGAGCGCGCCGGGCCTGCCGGGGCAGCCCATTGCGTATGCCGCGCGCGACGCCCGCAACGGCGCCCTCTGGGCCTCCATCGATCACGGCCACTGGGGCGTCAAGCTCTCGCGCAGCAAGGCCGACAACGGCGAATTCGAGGAGGTCACCGCGCCGCAGTACCCCGAAGCCACGGAGACGGCCGCCAAGTACTACTGGGTGCTGACGCCGGGTCACGCCGACGAGCCGGATACGTTCTGGGTCGGCACGGAGCCGGGCGGGCTGTTCGTCACACGCGACGACGGGGCGTCCTGGGAGCTGAACGGGCCGCTCTGGACGCTCTGCAAGGAACACGCGTGGTCCGGCGGAGGGCGCGACGGCGCGGGCATCCACTCGCTGATCGTCGACCCGCGCGACCCCCAGCACATGTACGTGGCCGTCTCCTGCGCCGGCGTCTGCGAGACGAAGGACGGTGGGGCGAGCTGGGCCTACGTGAACAAGGGCATGCGCATGGACTACTGGCCGCCGGAGGAGCAGGACCGCGAATACGGCTACGACCCGCACTTCGTCGCCATGGCGCCGTCCAACCCGGATGTGCTCTGGCAGGCCAATCACTGCGGTGTCTACCGTTCGAAGGACGGTGCGGCCACGTGGGACGAGATCTCGGAGAAGCCGCACGCCTACTTCGGCTTCCCGATCGCGGCCCACCCGACGCGGCCTGAGACCGCGTGGATCATCCCGATGCACAGCGACCAGAACCGCACGACCCTCGACGGCCGCCTCTTCGCTCTCCGCACCGACGACGGCGGCACGTCGTGGCGCGAACAGACGGGCGGCCTGCCGCAGACGGCCGCGTGGGACTTCCCCTACCGCCACGCCCTGGATGTCGGCACCGACGGCGAGACGCTCGCCTTCGCCACGACGTCGGGCAACGCCTACGTGAGCGAGGACGGTGGCGAGCACTGGCAGGTGCTCTCGAACAACCTACCCCTCGTCTACTCGCTGCGCTTCGCCTAGCCCCACCCGGAGGTCCCCATGCCCCCCAGCGGCCCCCTTCAGCGCATCGTCTGCCTCACGGAGGAGCCCACGGAGATCCTGTATCTCCTGGGCGAAGGTGAGCGCGTCGTCGGCATCAGCAACTGGACCGTGCGGCCGCCCGAAGCGCGGCGCGACAAGCCGATCGTCAGCGCCTTCACCGGCGGCAACGTGAAGCGCATCTGCGCGCTCGAGCCCGATCTGGTCATCGGCTTCTCCGACATCCAGGCGGACCTTGCCAGCAAGCTCATCGCGGCGAACCAGCAGGTGCTGATCTTCAACCAGCGCTCGATCGCCGAGATCCTCGACGTGATCCTCGTGCTCGGCCGCATGGTGGGCCGAGACGTGGAAGCCAAGAGCCTGGTCGAGCGCTACGAGATGCGCCTCGCGGAAGTCCGCGCACGCCACGCGGGGGCCCCGCGCCCGCGCGTGTACTTCGAGGAGTGGAAGGATCCGAAGATCAGCGCCATCCGCTGGGTCAGCGAGCTCATCGAGATCGCCGGCGGCCAGGACGTCTTCGCCGACCGCTCGACGGGCAAGCTCGCCAAGGAGCGCTTCGTCACCGATGACGAGGTCCTCGCCGCCGCGCCCGAGGTGATCGTTGCCAGCTGGTGCGGTGAGCCCGTGGACATCCCGGACTTCGCACGGCGCGACGGCTGGGACACGGTGCCGGCGGTGGCGGCGGGACGCATCCACGAGATCCAGAGCGAGCTCATCCTGCAGCCGGGCCCGGCCTGCCTGACCGACGGCCTCGACGCCCTGGAACGCGCCATCCACGGCCCGGCGTAGGGACGCGCCGCCGCCTCTCCGGTAGTGTGGGGTCGTGGCCAAGTTCGCTCCCGTCCTGTTCCTCCTCGCTGCCGTCATCGCGGCGGCCGTGGTCCTGTTCGGCGGCGGCGAGAGCGACGGTCCGTCCCTGGACACGACCGACGACTGGGGCGAGGAGGAGACGACAGCCCCCGAGCTCCGCACGAGCGACGCTGCCAAGACCGGCCGACGCAAGAAGCGCGGCGACACCACGGCCGAGCCGGCGCCCACCCGCCCCCCGCCGCGCGGACGCGCGGGCTTCCTGAAGGGCGTCGTGGTCGACGATGCCAGTGGCGCCCCCATCCGCGGCGCCGTGCTGCACGCCGAGTACACCGAGTCCGTCTGCCCGCGGCTACCGCAGGAGCTGGTGGTCGGTGCTCGGGTCGGGCTCGGGCAGCCGCCCGCCGGGAACCTGCCCTCCATGGGGCAGTGGGGCGGGCGCCATGGCGCCGCCGCGGCGTACGGCTCCCTGGCCACGGGGGCCGACGGACGCTTCGCCTGGAGCGTCGGCGACGTCCGCACGCTGGCCGACCGCGTGGACGTGTTCGTCCGTGCCGCCGGCTACATCGGCGGCGTGGTCTGCCAGCCCGAGATGGGCAGCGACCTCACCGTGCGCCTGAAGAAAGCCATCGCCCTGGAGGTCGAAGTCACCGATGAGGCCGGCCGCCCCATCGAGGGTGCACGCCTCATGGTGCGCCCCGCCCCGGATACGCCGGCACTGCCAGGGCACGCCGGCATGGGCGCCACCGACGCGAACGGCCGCGGCGAGGTCGGCGGCCTCGCGCCCGGAACGCCGGACGGCAAGGGCCTCGTC
>JARGNS010000029.1:15299-15726 GCA_029213105.1 Planctomycetota bacterium | reverse complement strand
TGGTCGGCCAGCCGGCGTCCGAGTTCCTGGTAACCCGCGACGCTGTAGTGGATGCCGTCGGAGCGCGGTTGGTCGTGGACCGTGGCGAGGGCGGCGAGGGCGTCGGCCCGGCAGACCTGGCGTTGTGCCTCCTGGATGTTCGTCCAGTTGGGGTATCCACCCGCCGACCACGTACCGAGCTGGACGCAGAGGAACACCGCGTCGGGTGCGGCCAGGTCGCTGCGGTAGCGTGCGACGAGCTGCTCGAGGTCGGCGATGTACTGCGCCTTCGTGCGCCCACCGATGGCATCGGACTCGCCCTGGTACCAGAGGATGCCGCGCAGCGGCGCGGCGCCCGCATGACCTGACCATTGCAAGGCAATGGGCTGGCTAGCGCCAGCGATCGTCACCGCAAGGACAAGACCGGCGCAAAGCGCCAGGCTTGGTG
>JARGNS010000029.1:13395-15289 GCA_029213105.1 Planctomycetota bacterium | reverse complement strand
GCGGCGAAGGGCAGCCTGAGGGAGTGCGCGGGATTCTCGGCGGACACCCCATCGCGCTGGAACAGGCTGTTGTCGACCGGCTCCTCGGCCTGCATCCACGTGTCGCTGTTGGCGAACATGTGTACCTGCGGCAAGGGCGGCGTGGCCCCGGCGAGGCTGTGCGAGTAGCCGGCCATGTTGCTCTGGCCGATGCACAGGTAGAGGTCTCCGACGGCGACCTCGACGAGGGTGTCCGTGCCGAGGACGGCGTCCGTGGCGGTGTCGACCAGGCGCATCTCGATGTCGTAGTTGCCGCCCGTCGGTACGTCCGTGATCGGAAGCTGCGTGCGGCCATCTTCGGCGGCGGCCAGCGCCAGCGCATGATCGGCCCAGTCGTGGCCCGGTAGGACGTCCGTGGTGCCGGCGCTCACGACGCGCGCCTCGAGGCGCCCCGGTGCGGCAAGACGGTAGAGGCAGTCGACCGGAATCGTCGCCGCTTCCGTGGCGTCTCGCTGGAACACCTTCCAGCTCGCACTGGTCGAGGCGCACTCGGCAATCGTCAGGGCGGCAGGTGGGCCTTGGCGGTGGGCCGTGATGCGGCGGATGCCGCGTGTGCTGTTGCCGTACTCGCCCAGGGCGATCTCGCGACCGGTGAACCAGCGGTCGTCGGCGATCGGGAACACCGCGTGGTCCACGCTCCACATGTCGGCTTCCCACGTGTCCACGTGGAGCGTGCTGGCATCGCCGGCGCCCTTGGCGAGGCGCAGCCGAAGTCGTCCCGACGCCGGGAGTGTTCCTGCCGCCTGGGAGGAGAGGCCGCGGCGGATGCGTTGCCAGAGGCGCAGCGCGCCATTGGGCTGGACCTGGAACAGGAGGCCCGCCCCGGCGTTGCCGAGGTAGCTGCCGTCGGACCACAGCTCGACATGGGCGAACTGGGGCGTGTCGTCGAAGTCGACGAACACCGTCAGGTCCTGGTGTGAGACGTCGCAGCGCAGGCGGTCGAGGGTGTCGTGCATGCCGGTGGCCGTGGCGAGCGCGTAGTTCGCCGCACGATCCCCGCCGGAGTCCACGACGCCGAAGCCCGGGCTGTCGCCATCGACGCGCTGCGTGCCGGCCGGGCGTTCTCCGATGCCGTCGTCTTCGAAGTCGTAGGTGTCGGGGTCGCAGCGATCGTGCTCCCCGTCGAGGTCGTGGTCGTAGCGGATGTCGGCATGACCGAGCAGCGTGGCGATGGCCCCCGCGGACGAGATCACGGTGCCATCGGGAAACGAGACCGTCACGCGGCACGCGGTATCGCCGGCGAGCTCCGTGATCGGCGACTGCGCCTGCAGCAGTGTGCTCGATCGGACCACGCCCGACACCTCGGTCGTGGCGCTGCGGCAGCCATCCAGGGGCGTGCCCTCGAGGGCGTCGAAGCAGATCGTCACGACCGTCCAGATGACCCCGGGAAACGAGACCCCGTGGATCTCGAAGGGGGAGGCCGTCCTCGTGGTGAGGGTCCCCTCGACCGAGTGGATCTCGATCGGCGGTGCCTGGGGCGCTTCGGGCTCTCCGGAACCACCACAGGCTGGGAGCAAGGCAAGCAGGACGAAGAGGCCGATACGCATGGGCAGATCCTAGGGCGCCGCGAATCCGTGCACCACGCCCCGCTGGGCGGCCTCGGCAGGGGCTCGGACGGCAGGGCCGCCTGCTACGGGCCGCAGCGGACGGTGGCCTTGAGCGGGCCGCCGCCGGCTGCGGCGCGCTCGAAGAACGCCGGCAGGTCCTCGAGCGTGACGTCCTCTTGCAGCAGCAGCGGGGCATCGACGAAGCCGTCACCGAGCAGGCGCAGGGCGTCGGCGAAGTGAAACGGCGTGTGGTGGAACGAGGCGGTGACGAGCAACTCCTCGTAGTGCACCCGGCGAGGATCCAGGGC